>NZ_JBICII010000104.1:0-32918 GCF_043101865.1 Pseudomonas sp. zjy_15 | reverse complement strand
AGCCAGATCAAAAGCCAGATCAACAGCTACATCAACAGCAGAGGGTTGGCTGTGCTGATCTTCGTCATTCCAACGCAGCGCCATTTCGCCTATTGTCGATGCTCCCTCCCCAAAACCATTGGCAAACCCATGGAGAACGTCATCGTCATCACCGGCGGCAGCCGCGGCATCGGCGCCGCCACTGCGCTGCTGGCCGCCCGCCAGGGCTACCGCATCTGCATCAACTATCACGCCGATGACCAGGCCGCCGAAACCATCCTCAGCCAGGTCCGCGCCCTGGGCGCCGAGGCCATCGCGGTGCGCGCCGACGTCAGCGTCGAGGATGAAATCATCCAGCTGTTCCTGCGCGTCGACGATGAACTCGGCCCGGTCACCGCACTGGTCAACAACGCCGGCACCATCGGCCAGCAGAGCAGGGTCGAGGACATGTCCGAGTTCCGGCTGCTGAACGTCATGAAGACCAACGTCGTCGGCCCTATGCTCTGCGCCAAGCACGCTCTGCGGCGCATGGCGCGCCAGCATGGCGGGCAAGGCGGATCCATCGTCAACGTATCATCGGTAGCCGCACGCCTGGGTTCGCCCAATGAATATGTCGACTATGCCGCCTCCAAGGGCGCGCTCGACACCTTCACCATCGGCCTGGCCAAAGAAGTGGCAGGCGAGGGCGTGCGCGTCAATGGCGTACGACCGGGCTATATCCATACCGGTTTCCATGCGCTTTCTGGTGATCCGGACCGCGTCAGCAAGCTTGAATCTGGCTTGCCCATGGGCCGAGGGGGGCATCCCGAGGAAGTGGCCGAGGCCATCCTCTGGTTGCTTTCGGACAAAGCCTCCTATGCCACCGGCAGCTTCATCGACCTGGGCGGCGGGCGCTGAACGCGCCCGTCAAGTCTCCAGCAACTCGCGAACCCGCTCCGCCAGTGCTTCCAGTTCGAACGGTTTGGTCAACACCAGCGTACCTTGCAGCGGTTGGCCGTCGCTGAGCGCCGCGCTCTCATCGTAGCCGGTGATCAACAGCACCTTGAGGTCCGGGTAGCGCTCACGGCAGCGTTCGGCTACCTGGCGGCCATTCAGGCCGCCAGGCAGGCCGACATCGCTCAGCAGCAAGTCTGGCCGTTCGCCACTTTGCAGGTGGGCGAGAGCAGTCGGACCGTTCTCGAAGGCGTCCACCCGATAGCCCAGCTCTTCCAGCACTTCGCCGATCACCAGGCGCAAGGCGGTCTGGTCTTCAACCAACAGAATGCGTTTTGCAGTCTCGCCACTTCTTCGCGAAGGCACGCGCTGCGGTTTGCTGATTGGCGTCTGGGCTGGCGCGTGGTGGCGGGGTAACAGCAGTTCGATACGGGTCCCCTCGCCAGGCACCGAAAGCACCCGTAATTGCCCGCCCGACTGACGCACGAAGCCATAAGTCATGGACAGCCCCAGGCCGGTGCCCTGGCCCATCGGCTTGGTGGTGAAGAACGGCTCGACTGCGCGCTCGACGACGTCAGCCGACATGCCGCTACCGTTGTCGACGATGCTCAGGCGCACGTACTCCCTGGCCGGCAGTTCCAGTGCCAGGGCCTGCTCGTCGTCAAGCTGCAGGTTGTCGCCAATGATCTCGATCACACCACCGGCAGGCATGGCATCACGCGCGTTGATGCATAGGTTGAGCAGGGCGCTTTCCAGTTGTGGAGGGTCGATGAAGGTCGGCCACAGCTGGCTGGCGAAGCGGCTGCTCAGGGTAATCGCCGGGCCGATGGTGCGGCGCAGAAGGTCTTCCATGTCGGCCACCAAGGTGGCCACTTGCGTGGAGCAGGGTTGCAGGGTCTGCTGGCGGGAGAACGCCAGCAGCCGATGCACCAGCGACGAGGCCCGCTGCGCCGCGCTGTTGGACAGCTCCAGCAAGGGCGCCAGGGCGTCGAAGCGTGACTGGTCCAGGCGTTGCCGCATCAGCTCCTGGGCGCCAAGGATGCCACCCAGCAAATTGTTGAAGTCGTGGGCAATGCCGCCACTGAGCTGGCCTACGGCCTCCATCTTCTGTGCCTGGCGCAGCGCCGCTTCGGCCTTGGCCAAGCGTTCCTGCTCCTGCACTCGCTCACTGATGTCATAGGCGAACAGAAACGCGCCCTGTACCTCGCCTTCTGAATCGCGCAAGGCGTTGAAGCGCAGCTCATAATGGCGCAGCACGGGGGGCTTGCCAAAGGTGCCGATCTCGATGAACTGCTCGCCAGCCAGGGCGCGCTGCCACATCGGCAGAATTGGCGTCTGGTCGGCGGTGCCATCCTCGAACAACCCGGGCAGGTAGTCGCCGATTTCGGGTGTCCTCCCGTACAGCAGGTGGAAGTCATGCTTGGCCTGGCGATTGACAGCCAGCCAGCGCAGGTCCCTGTCGACCACATGCACATTGACCACACTGTGATCGACCAGCTCGGCAAACAAGCGGCGCTCCGCCAGTGCGGCAGTCACCCGTTGTTCGAGCTCTTCGTTAAGGCGCTGAAGGGCCTGCTCTGCACGCCGGCGTTCGGTGACATCCTTGAACAATACCGCTACCTGGCGTTTCTCGGCAGGCTCTATGCGAAAAGTGGTCACTGACAGCACACGGCCGGTAGCAACCAGTTCCTGCTCGAAGTGCAGCGGTTCACCGGTGCGAAGCACCGCGCCATAGCGGGCCACCCAGTCATCTGCCTCATCAGGCACCATCTCGCGCAGTTTTTGCCCGACCACGTTGGGGATGCCGGCGTGTTTGGCATAAGCTGCGTTGGCCAGCACATGCACGTAGTCACTCAGCGGGCCATGGGGGCCGTCGAAGAATTCGATAATGCAGAAGCCTTCGTCCATGGTGTCGAACAGTGAGCGATAGAAGTCCTGGCCGTGCCCCTGGAGGCTTGCAAGCCGTTGCTCCAGCAGCGTGTTCTGTCGCTGGAGGTCTTCGACTTGTTGGCGCAGTGAGTTCAGGTCACGAGAAGGCATGCCTGCGTCCGGCAACTGAAAAATCCAGACTTTAACGTGTTCACCTGCAGGCGAATAGCCGCTCAGTGCGACTGGGCAGTGCTCCCCAGCAACCGTTCAAGCACTTGGGCAAGTGCTTGCAGATCGAAGGGCTTGGCCAGCAACTCGGTGCGCGTGTCGGGCGCCTCGCTATCAGAACGAGCGAATGATCCGCCCGAGGGTTTCCATGGCCTGTTCGGCACCGTCATGCCAAGGGCTGCCGTAATTCAGGCGGATGCAATTGCCGAAGCGTCGGGTGGGCGAAAAGATTGGCCCTGGCGCGATGCTGATGCCTTGGGCCAGGGCCATGTGGAACAGCTTGAGGGCATCCATCTGCTCGGGCAGTTCCAGCCACAGGAAGTAACCGCCGGAGGGCTGGCTGACCCGTGTCTGCGCCGGGAAGTGGCGGGCGATGGCTGCCAGCATGTTGGCCTGCTGGCCCTCCAGGGCGTAGCGCAGCTTGCGCAGGTGGCGGTCGTAGCCGCCGTGTTGCAGGTAGTCGGCGATGGCTGCCTGGGCCGGCATGGAGGCACAAAGGGAGGTCATCAGCTTCAAACGCTCGATCTTCTGCGCAAAGCGCCCAGCGGCCACCCAGCCAATGCGATAGCCCGGCGCCAGGCTTTTGGCGAACGAGCCGCAGTGCATGACCAGGCCCTGGGTATCGAAGGCCTTGGCGGGTTTGGGCGCCTGTTGCGAGTAGTACAGCTCGGCGTACACGTCGTCTTCGATCAATGGCACCTGATGGCGCGCCAGCAACTCCACCAGTGCCTGTTTCTTGGCCTCCGGCATGCTTGCACCTACAGGATTCTGGAAGTTGGTCATGCACCATACGGCTTTTACCGGGTGCTTCTCCAGGGTCTGCGCCAGCACCCCGAGGTCCATGCCCTCGCGCGGGTGCACGGGGATTTCCACGGCCTTGAGCTTGAGCCGCTCCAGCACCTGCAGGCAGGCATAGAAGGCGGGGGCCTCGATGGCTACCAGGTCGCCCGGCTGGGTCACTGCCTGCAGGCACAGGTTCAGGGCCTCCAGTGCGCCGTTGGTGATCAGCAGCTCTTCCATCGGCAGCATCAACCCACCGACCATATAGCGCAGGGCTATCTGCCGGCGCAGCTGAGGGTTGCCCGGGGACAGATCGGTCACCACCATGCGTGGGTCCATGCTGCGGCTGGCGCTGGCCAGTGAGCGCGACAGGCGTTGCAGCGGGAACAGCTCAGGGCTGGGGAAGGCAGAACCGAAGGCAATGGTGTTGGGGTCCTTGATCGAGTCGAGGATCGAAAATACCAAGGCGCTAACGTCGACATCGGTAGACTCGCTCACCGGCTGCAGCGCCTGCGGCTCGCTGAACTGGCGCGGAACGTGGGCGTTGACGAAATACCCGGAGCGCGGCCGGGCCCGGATCAGCCCGCGCCGTTCCAGCAGGTAATAGGCCTGGAACACGGTGGACGGGCTGACCCCGTGGGTCTGGCTGGCGTAGCGCACGGACGGCACGCGCTGGCCGGGGCCCAGCACCCCGGAGCGGATCAGTTCGGCAATGTCATCGGCGAAGCGTTCGTAGCGTTTCATTCTGGTCTTCTGTCGAAGCCTGGCAGGCAAGGTGGCGTGAGTGTAAGGGATCAGCGGTTCATCGGGGCGACGAAGCGACTGTGCGCCACGCTGCGGATAGCGGGGTCGTCACGCTCGCTGATTTCAAAGCTCAGCGTCTGCGAGCTGCTGGTCGGGCGCTCGGCGAGCATCGCCACCGACACCGGCAGTTCGCTCATTTCGCCAGCAGGGATGACCAGTGCGTTATTGCCCTGCAGGGTGAAACCGTCAGCGTCCAGCAGGCGCAATTGATAGTGCTGGGTACGTTCGGTCTTGTTGATGACCTTCAGCAGGTAAATGTTCTCGATCTGGCCTTGGGCGTTTTCGCGGAACAGGCCGCGGTCCTTGATCACATCCAGCGATACCATCGGGCGCAGTTGCAGGGCCATCACCAGTGCCCCGATCATGACCAGCAGCGCGGCAGCGTAGCCCAGCAGGCGCGGGCGCAGCCAGTGAGTGGTACCGCCTTGCAGGCTGTGCTCGGACTTGTAGCCAATCAGGCCGCGGGCATACCCCATCTTGTCCATTACTCCGTCACAGGCGTCGATGCACGCGGCACAGCCGATGCAAGCCATCTGCAAACCATCACGAATGTCGATGCCGGTGGGACACACCTGCACGCACAGCGTGCAATCGATGCAGTCGCCCAGTCCCTGGGCACCGACATCACTGCCTTTCTTACGCGGACCACGGGCCTCGCCACGGCGCGGGTCGTAAGCGACCGCCAGGGTGTCCTTGTCGAACATCACGCTCTGGAAGCGCGCATATGGGCACATGTGCAGGCACACCGCTTCACGCAGCAGGCCGGCATTGATGTAGGTAGCGGCCGTGAAGAACAGCACCCAGAACAGTGCCACACCGCCCAGTTGCAAGGTGAGCAATTCTGCGGCCAGTGGCCGGATCGGGGTGAAGTAGCCGACGAAGGTCAGCCCCGTGAGCACGCCAATGGCCAACCACAGGCTGTGCTTGAGCGTGCGGCGGGCCAGTTTGTTCAGGCTCCAGGGCGCCGCGGCCAGCTTGATGCGCTGGTTGCGGTCGCCCTCGGTAACCTTTTCGCACCATATGAACAGCCAGGTCCAGGTACTTTGCGGGCAACTGTAACCGCACCAGACACGCCCGGCGTAGACGGTGATGGCGAACAGGCCAAAGGCACAGATGATCAGCAGCGCCGACAGCAGGATGAAGTCCTGTGGCCAGAAGGTGGCGCCGAAGATATGGAACTTGCTGTTTCCCAGGTCCCACAGTACGGCTTGGCGGCCGTTCCAGTTCAGCCAGGCCGTGCCGAAGAACAGCACGAACAGGGCGCCGGAAAAGCCGATGCGCAGGTTACGGTAAAACCCGGTAAAGCTGCGGGTATGGATACCGCTGTCGGTGCGTCGTGCTTGGATGCTGGCTGGGGCGGTGGCGATCTCTGTAAAAGGGATTCTATCGTTCATGGTTCGGTGCTCATCAGGCCTCGATCAGGCATGAGCACTATGGCGCTGAAGCTGTTATCAGCACAGGTTCAGATTTTACGATAAAAACCATATCAGATTTGCCGCGTAGCCCCGCCAGGCCTCATATCACCGAGCCTGGCGCGCTGGCCTTCAGATGCCTGCGGCTATCCACCGCACCCGCCACGGTCAGTGCATCGGCCTCGGTTTCGGTAATGGGCACGCGTTGGCCGGCCAGAATGGCCACCGACATGCGCAACTGCTCGTCGGTGATGATCTCGATGTCCGGGCCTTCGCCCTCGATGCGCAGGTCTTCGCCGATCAGTGTGCAGCGGCGGGTGGTTTCGTCGATTTCAATGGGCATGGTGGGGTCCTCCTGGGGTGGTTACAGGGTGGACCGCGGTCAGGGGCCAGTTGCTGCATCAGCAGGCTGAGCGGCACTTTGCATTGCGTGCAGAGGTCAACCTGAAAACACATGCTCAGGCAGGGGAGCACCGCGATGGATGTCATCTGGCAAGCAATCCAGGCCGAATTCGCCGATGTCACCGATGAGCGCGAGGTCACGCAAATCCTTGTGCGCTTGCTGATGGCTGCTGTGCTTGGCGCAATACTGGGCTTCGAGCGTGAACACAAGGGCAAGTCTGCCGGGGTGCGTACCCACATGCTGGTCTCGCTGGGCGCCGCCCTGTTCATGCTGTCACCCAGCATGGCAGGGGCCGATGACCAGGCGCTAAGCCGGGTGATCCAAGGCATCGTTGCCGGTATCGGGTTTCTCGGTGCGGGTACCATTCTGAAGGGTAACGGCCAGGACACCAGCCATGTGAAAGGCCTGACGACCGCTGCCGGGCTATGGATGACGGCTGCCATCGGTACGGCGGCCGGCATGGGACGCGAAGCCACGGCGCTGATCAGCACGGTACTGGCCCTGCTGGTACTGGGCACGATGCCGTTGATGGTGGAAAAGGTCGAAGGGCAGGATGAGGAGAAGCAGGGGGAGGAAGAGGGCAGGAAGCACTGAGGGGAGCCGAAGCTCCCCTCAAAGCGTTGTTGCCTGCTCTTTTTTTATTATTGGGACCGGCCTTTTGTTGTTTTTGTCGGCTTGTCCTGGTGCTGCGGGCGACCCCCATGCGGGGTCAAGAGCAAACGTATTTTTTTGAGCGCTGACCTGCTGTCATCATCGCTGATCCGAACCTGGCTGCCGCTACCTTGAGGTAGTTTTATTGTTCTGTGCCAGCCCGCGGGGCGAACCCCTGAAAAGCGTGTCGACTCCAAAAAAATCTGCTTGCTACGCCTCTGCCGTGTTGTTCTTGTTATGTCAGAGCCGTTACCTGTTGTTTTTATTGGGTATCGCGTTTTTTTTGTTGTTGTACCAGAGATATAGCAGGGTGCGTGCCAACTTTTGAAAACCCTTTAAAATCAATGAGTTAAGAATTTTGGTCGACACCACCCAGCCTGAAATTCTGCCGATTTGTTTCCCTGTTACCCGATTTTTTGCTGTGAAATGTGCGGGAGGTAACACTTCACCCACACCGATGTGACATCCGTGTGACCTATTAAGCGCTACACGCCCGCGCTACCCGCGACCCATTGTCGCGGCCCAGCACGCTGCTGATGCGCTGGCCGGCGGCTATCAGCCGGCCCAGGTCGATGCCGGTCTCAATGCCAAGCCCTTGCAGCAGGTACACAACATCCTCGCTGGCGATATTGCCGGTAGCACCCTTGGCGTAAGGGCAGCCGCCCAACCCGGCTACCGAGCTGTCGAACACGCTGATGCCTTCAAGCAGGCTGGCATAGACGTTGGCCAGGGCCTGGCCGTAAGTGTCATGGAAGTGTCCGGCCAACTGCTCGCGCGGCACCTGGGCCGACACCACCTCGAACAGGCGCCGGGTGTCACCTGCAGTACCGGTGCCGATGGTGTCACCCAGCGAAACCTCATAGCAGCCCATGTCGTGCAGGGCGCGGGCCACCGGGGCCACCTGCTCGGCGCTGACCTTGCCCTCATAAGGGCAGCCGAGCACGCATGACACATACCCGCGCACGCGCACGCCGTGGCTGCGCGCAGCGTCCATGATGGGTTCGAAGCGCTTGAGGCTCTCGCTGATCGAGCAATTGATGTTGCGTTGCGAGAACGCTTCGGAGGCTGCAGCGAATACCGCTACTTCCTTGACCCCCGCAGCCAGGGCGTCCTCGAAACCGCGCAGGTTCGGCGCCAGCGCGGCATACGTCACACCGGGGCGCTGCTGGATGCCGGCGAATACCTCGGCAGAGCCGGCCATCTGTGGCACCCACTTGGGGGACACGAAACTGCCCACTTCTATATAGGCCAGGCCTGCTTCGGTGAGGTCGTTGACCAGGCGCACCTTGTCGGCGACGCTGATGGGCTGGGCTTCGTTCTGCAGGCCGTCGCGGGGGCCGACTTCGACCAGGCGGACGTGTTTAGGCAAGGACATGGCGGATTTCCTGTGGCGTTCAGCGGTGGTCTTTGTTGTTCAGGGTGGCGGCCAGGGCTTGTTCGCAGCGCTCCTGGGCGGTATCCAGTTCCAGTTGCATCTGGTGAATGTCCAGCATCTGCTGCTCCAGCTGGGCGCGGCGCTCGGCGATCTTCGCCAGCATGCTGTTGAGCTGTTTGAGGTTGCCGCTGGTGGGGTCGTACAGTTCGATCAGCTCGCGGCACTCGGCCAGGGAAAAGCCGATGCGCTTGCCGCGCAGGATGAGCTTCAGGCTGACCTTGTCGCGCGGTGAGTAGATACGTTCCAGGCCACGACGCTCAGGGCTGAGCAGGCCCTGTTCTTCGTAGAAGCGGATAGCGCGGGTGGTGATGTCCAGCTCGCGGGACAGGTCGGAGATGCTGTAGGTCTGAGTGCTCATGCTCGGGCTCGACGTGGGGTATGCGGATATCCTGAGGGCAGGTTGACGTATACGTCAAGAAGAGGCCGGCAAGGATTATTCAGACAATCCTGATCTGCGATACCCATTGGGCGTTTGCCCACTCAAGCGCTTGAACCACCGGGCGAAGTAGGTCGGGTCGGTAAACCCCAGGCTATCCGACAACTGCCCGATGCTCATCCGCGTGTAGATCAGGTTGCGTCGCGCCTCCAGCAACAACCGCTGGTGCACCACCTGCAACGCAGTCTGGCCGCTCAGCGTCCGGCACAGCTGGTTCAGTTGCAAGCTCGGAACATTCAGCCTCGCGGCATAATCTTCAACCGACAGATGCTCGCGGTAATGCGCTTCGACCAGGCGCAAGTACTGCCCCAGCAACAGGCGGTCACGTTCATCGCGGTTACGCGGCGCCAGCCCTAGCTGCTGGCGGCGGCTGATCCACACCATCAGCGCGGTCACCAACGCTTCGAGCATCGCCGCGCGAGCCGGGGCATTGCCCTGGTACTCCCGCTGCAAGGTGTCGACCAGGCTGCGCAGGTGCACGCGGTCATGGCCCAGGGGGTAACACGCTGGCTGGGCCAGCACCGTCAGTGGCGCGCCCAGGCGCTGTTCCAGGTTCGCTACAAGGGCGGTACCAAAGGTCAGTACATAGCCCTGGATGTCGGCGCTGAAGCGAAAACCATGCACGGTCATCGGCGGCACTACCTGGATCGCCGCTTCGCCGATGGCACTGCGCATCCCCTCGATCTCCACCTGTGCCTGACCCCGCTGTACATACAGCAGCTGGAACAGCTCGGCATGCTGGTGCGGCTTGATCTCCCAGTGATGCAGGCGGCTGCGCGCCGGGATCGATTCGCAATGCAGCAGGTCGGTACCGGGCCAGGCCTGATTTTCGCCATACAGCTTGAACAACGGGACGCCGGGGAGGGTGGATTTCATCTGGGCTGACCTGTCCGTTAATCGAACGCTTTTCGTAAAAGTGCAGATTTTTTATGGAATAGCACACTTAAGAAGCGTTTTCTGCCAGTAAAAATGCAATGGCAAACCCTAACAGCAGATGCCGCCCCGCTGCCAGTTCCGGGCCGGTATCGTCCGAACAGAGACAACAACAATGAAAACTCAGGTTGCAATTATTGGTGCAGGTCCGTCTGGCCTGCTGCTGGGCCAGCTGCTGCACAAGGCCGGTATCGATAACATCATCGTCGAACGCCAGACCGCCGAGTACGTACTAGGCCGCATCCGCGCCGGGGTGCTGGAGCAAGGCACGGTCGACCTGCTGCGCGAGGCCGGCGTGGCCGAGCGCATGGACCGTGAAGGCCTGGTGCACGAGGGTGTCGAACTGCTGGTTGGCGGGCGCCGCCAGCGTCTGGATCTCAAAGCCCTGACCGGCGGCAAGACGGTGATGGTCTACGGGCAGACCGAAGTCACCCGTGACCTGATGCAGGCCCGCGAAGCCAGTGGTGCGCCGATCATTTATTCAGCCGCCAACGTTCAGCCGCATGAACTGAAAGGCGAGAAGCCTTACCTGACCTTCGAAAAGGATGGCCGGGTGCAGCGGGTTGACTGCGACTATATCGCCGGCTGCGATGGCTTTCACGGCATCTCGCGGCAGAGCATCCCGGAGGGCGTGCTGAAGCAGTATGAGCGGGTTTACCCGTTTGGCTGGCTGGGCCTGCTGTCGGACACACCACCGGTCAATCACGAGCTGATCTACGCCCACCATGAGCGCGGTTTCGCGTTGTGTAGCCAACGCTCGCAAACACGCAGCCGCTACTACCTGCAGGTACCTTTGCAGGATCGGGTCGAGGAGTGGTCTGACGAGCGTTTCTGGGACGAACTGAAAGCCCGTTTACCCGCCGAGGTAGCGGCGGACCTGGTCACAGGCCCCGCGTTGGAAAAAAGTATTGCGCCGCTGCGTAGCCTGGTGGTCGAACCCATGCAGTATGGTCACCTGTTCCTGGTGGGGGACGCAGCGCACATCGTCCCCCCCACCGGTGCCAAAGGCCTTAACCTGGCGGCCTCGGACGTCAACTACCTGTACCGCATTCTGGTCAAGGTGTACCACGAAGGGCGCGTCGACCTGCTTGCGCAATACTCGCCGCTGGCACTGCGCCGCGTCTGGAAGGGCGAGCGCTTCAGTTGGTTCATGACCCAACTGCTGCATGACTTCGGCAGTCACAAGGATGCCTGGGACCAGAAGATGCAGGAAGCTGACCGCGAGTACTTCCTGACCTCGCCGGCGGGGCTGGTGAACATTGCCGAGAACTATGTGGGGCTGCCGTTCGAAGAAGTGACCTGATCTGTCATTGCGCAAACCTGGCAATCACGCAGAGAGCAAGGGCTGCATTGGTCAGCGAATGGCTTGCCGGTAATTACACCAAGGCTTGAAGTCAAGACTGCGTATGACCGACAGTGCTTCGCTGAATAGGTGATGGCAGGATGCATGACGATGAAATATCCCACCCCGCTGATCGGCGCTCTGTGCCTGCTGGTTACCAGTAACTGGGCCGGTGCCGACCAGGTATTACCCGCACCACCGGAACTTGCCTCCGGCTACCGCAGCGGTTTGCAGCCGGTGCACGCCAGCCGGCACATGGTCGCCGCAGCCAACCCGCTGGCCAGTGAAGCGGGGCGGGCGATGCTGCGTGCCGGCGGCAGTGCGATTGACGCCGCCATTGCCATGCAAATGGTACTGACGCTGGTCGAGCCACAGTCCAGTGGGATCGGCGGCGGGGCGTTCATCCTGTACTGGGATGGCAAGCGCGTGCAGGCATTCGACGGGCGTGAGGCTGCACCTGCGGCGGTGACGGAAGCGCTGTTCCTGCATGCCGATGGCACCCCCATGCCGTTCCGGGCGGCCCAGATCGGTGGGCGTTCGGTGGGCGTGCCCGGGGTGCTGCGTGCCCTGAAACAGGCCCACGAGCAGCACGGCAAGTTGCCCTGGCACGCCCTGTTCGCCCCGGCCATCGCCTTGGCACGCAACGGCTTCGCGGTTTCCGAGCGCCTGCACACGCTAGTGGCCGGGGACCCCTACATTGCCCGCTCACCCGCAATGGCCCGTTACTTCCTGGATGAACAGGGCAGGCCGCTGGCCGTGGGTACGATCCTGCGCAACCCTGAGTTGGCACAGACCTTGGAGCAGATCGCCGCACAGGGGCCCAAGGTGTTCTACGGCGGTGAAATTGCCGAAGCCATCGTCGCCAAGGTGCGTGGCCATGCCAATGCCGGGTATCTGTCGTTGCAGGACTTGCAGCGCTACCAGGCCAAGGAGCGCGAGCCGTTGTGCGGTCCCTACAAGGCCTGGCGGATCTGCGGCATGCCGCCGCCCTCATCGGGTGGGGTGACCGTCCTGCAGACCTTGGGTCTGCTCGAAGCCGTGCAGCGCACCGCGCCGCAACGCGACCTGGCAGCGTTGCGACCGCTGACTATCTCGTCTCCGGCCCGCCTGGAAGCCCCGCCGTTGGCCGTGCACCTGATCGCCGAGGCCGAGCGCCTGGCCTACGCCGACCGCGCTCAGTACCTGGCCGACAGCGACTACGTGCCGGTCCCGGTCAAGGCCCTGACCGATTCTGCTTACCTGTCCAGCCGCGCGGCGCTGATCGGCGAGCACAGCATGAAACGCGCCCGTCCGGGCCAGCCGCAAGGAGCGGACCTGGCGCTTGCGCCCGACCGCTCGCCACCGCGCATCTCCACCTCTCACCTCAGCGCGGTGGATGACAGCGGCCAGGCCCTGGCCATGACCACCTCGGTGGAGGCCGCATTTGGCTCGCACCTGATGGTCAAGGGCTTCCTGCTCAACAATCAGCTGACCGACTTCTCGTTCATCCCCCACGAGCACGGCAAGCCGGTGGCCAATCGGGTGCAGCCGGGCAAACGCCCGCTGTCGGCCATGGCGCCGACATTGGTGTTCTCGCGTGCCACTGGCGAGTTTGTCGCGAGCCTCGGTTCGCCGGGCGGCTCGCAGATCATCGGTTACGTGAACAAGGCACTGGTCGGCCTGCTGGATTGGCAGCTCGACCCGCAGCAGGCAGCCGGCCTGCCCAACTTCGGCAGCCGCAATGCCGGCACTGAAGTGGAAGCAGGGCTGAGCAGCCCGGCGCTGATCCGCCAGTTGGCAGCGTGGGGGCATGAGGTGACACCGATGACCATGACCAGCGGCATGCAGATCATCCAGCGCAGCGGCGAGGGTTGGTCAGGCGGTGCCGATCCTCGGCGGGAAGGAGTGGCCCTCGGTGACTAGCCGTGATAGAACGCAGACTTGCCATTCAGTAGTTGAATACCCAGATGTCTATCAGCGTGAAATCGAATAGGGCCCTGTTCGACCTCGACCTGCTACGCGCCATTGTCGTGGTGGCCGACTGCGGCAGCTTCACCACCGCTGCCGCGCGGCTGCATTCGACCCAGTCGACGATCAGCCAGAAGGTGCGCCGCCTGGAAGACATGGTCGGCCACCGCCTGCTGGTGCGGGGCAACCGTGACGTGCTGCCGACCGACGCCGGGCAGACTTTGCTCGGCTATGCCCGGCACATGCTGGCCCTGAACGATCAGATGCTTGAAGCCCTGGCCGGGGCGATGGTGGGCACCACGGTACGGCTTGGCGTGCCCGAGGACTTCGTGGGCGGGCGTACCACCAATGCGCTATCGGCATTCAGCCGGCTGCACCCACAGGTGAAGCTCGAAGTGACCAGTGGCTTGTGCCGTGACCTGAGCCAGGCCTACGACAATGGCGAGCTTGACCTGGTGCTGCTCAAGCAGCGGCGCAACAGCCGTGAGGGCGTGGCCTGCTGGCCAGAGCGTCTGCAGTGGATCGACAGTGCACACACGCCCGCCTTCGAGCTGGACCCGATCCCGTTGGTCACCTTTCCGCCACGCGGCCTGTACCGCGAGGACATGATCAGCGCCATCGAAGGCATGGGCCGGCGCTGGCGCATCAGCTTTACCAGCTCCAGCCTCAGTGGCATCCAGGCTGCGGTCGCCGATGGCATGGGTATCAGCCTGCTGCCGCCCAGGGCGGCCACCGGCGAGCACAGGGTGTTGGGGGCCGGGCAAGGGCTGCCGGAGGTCGACAGCTATGAGATCGTCATCGTGCACCGGCCGACGGCGGATGTGATGGTCAAGGCGTTGGCCGAGGTGATGACACAGTTGCTGGCGGGCGGTGGGATCTGACGATCTGGGGGCGATGCGCTTGCACATGACCCAAAGCCCACACACACTTTCGACCAACCCGATTCAATGTCAGGCAACCCGTCGGATGCGCCTTTTGCCAGCGCGGCCTCGGGTGTGGCTGAACAGGTCTTTCGGGTCGTCCTCAACCCACGGCACCAGGTCGATCTTGGTGCCCATCCCGCGTTTTTCGGCTTGCTGTAGTACGTACCGTAGTACGGTGTAGTCTTCCAGGGCGAAGCCCACCGAATCGAATACAGTGACCTGGCTGTCGCTTTGACGGCCTTCGGTTTCACCGCGCAGCACGCGCCACAGGTCGACCACCGGGAAGTCCGTCGGCAGTTGCTGGATCTCACCTTCGATACGGGTTTGCGGCTCGTACTCGACGAACACTCGGGCGTTGCGCAGTACATCAGCGTGCAGCTCGGTCTTGCCTGGGCAGTCACCCCCCACGGCGTTCAGGTGCATACCGGGCTCCAGCATGTCGGGGGTAATGATGGTGGCGTAGGCCTTGTCGGCCGTCACCGTGGTGATGATGTCCACGCCTTTCACTGCCTCGGCTACCGAGCTGGCCCGGCGGATGGTCAAGCCGCTGTATTCCTTGAGGTTGGCGATAAGCTTGGCGGTGGCCAGCGGGTCGGTGTCGTAGGCGACGACTTCTTCGATGCCCAGGTGCGTGTGGAAGGCCAGGGCCTGGAATTCGCTTTGTGCGCCGTTGCCGATCAGCGCCATCTTGCGCGCGTTCGGGCGGGCCAGTGCCTGGGCAGCCATCAGCGAAGTTGCTGCGGTGCGCAGGGCGGTGGCGATGGTCAGTTCGGACAGCAGCACCGGGTAACCGGTGTCGACATCGGCCAGCACACCGAAGGCCATCACCGTATGCAGGTCGCGTGCAGTGTTGGCCGGGTGGCCGTTGACGTATTTGAAGGCATAGCGGTTTTTGTCGGCGACCGGCATCAGTTCGATCACGCCCACTTCCGAGTGGCTGGCAACGCGCGCGGACTTGTCAAACGCCTGCCAGCGTTTGAAATCGTCCCGCAGGGCAGCGGCAAGCTCGCCAATAAACGGCGCTACGCCAATGTCATGCACCAAGTCCGACATGGTTGGAACATCAATGAAATACGTCATGCTCTTGCACCTTATTGTTGTGCGCTTGCCCCAGCAACGCGGGGTAAGCGCTTGAGATTATCGAAGTGAAGCCGCATGAACATTTTGATTACAGACTGCGTCAATCGGAAGCATGCAGGTTGTCAGTTTCGTCAGGCTTCTGGACAATCTGCTAACCCAACGTAGCAATCTGATTATTTGGCAGGCTTATGGACACGATCGATCGGGAACTGATTGCACTGTTGCGGGACAACGCGCGTACCCCTGTGCTGACCCTGGCGAAGAAGCTGAAGGTGGCCAGGGCAACGGTGCATAACCGCATCACCCGGCTCGAAGAGCAGGGTGTGATCATCGGTTACACGGTACGTTTGCGCTCCGATGCGCTGGACCAGGGCGTGCGGGCAATCACCAGCATCGGCATCAGCGGCCACCATGCCGCAGAGGTCAAGCACGCGCTGCGCGGGCATCCCAATGTGGTGGCCATCCACACCACCAATGGCCGCTGGGACCTGATGGCAGAGCTGCGCGCCGACACCCTCGAGGCGTTCGACCGGGCGCTGAACGCCATCCGCTCGATCCCGCATATCGAGAATACCGAGACCAGCATCCTGCTTTCGACTTACAAGATGTGACCGCTGAGCCAGGCCTTGGCAGGTGTATTGCGCAAAATACACCTGCCAACCTGCTGTGGGACTGCGCCGTGGCGGCACTTCAAGGTTGGCGCTCAGCCACCGCCCGCAACGTACGCAGCGTGACCACCGCTGTATCCACCATGAACCGGTTGGCCAGCCAACTCGGCACATCCCCGGCAGGGGCGGCCTGCAACTGGTAGGTCACCTCGGTCACCCGTTCACCCAGCGGCTTCATCCGCCACTTGCCACTCAGGTGCCGTACCCGGATCAGTCCGTCAACCTTGGGGATCCTGTCGGGCTCGGCGCTCAGGTGACGCACCAGGGTACCGTCGGCCAGGCGTTCGCTGGTCACTTTCAGCACGATGTCCCGCGGCCTCGTCGGCCATGGTGGGTTGGTGGTCAGGTACACCCAGGTGCTGTCACCTTCCACATCCAGCAGTCGCATCTGGTCACAGGCATACAGCCACTTGCAGGCTACGCGCAGGTTATCCTGCAGGCCAGTGAGCGTGCGCACGCTGGCTTTCATGGTACTGACACCACGAAACTGCTGGTAGGG
Organism: Pseudomonas sp. zjy_15; assembly: GCF_043101865.1. Taxonomy (NCBI): domain Bacteria; kingdom Pseudomonadati; phylum Pseudomonadota; class Gammaproteobacteria; order Pseudomonadales; family Pseudomonadaceae; genus Pseudomonas; species Pseudomonas sp. zjy_15. Next base: position 16,596 of record NZ_JBICII010000104.1, on the reverse strand, counting down.
CGTGGCGCTTGGGTCCTTCAGGTACACGCGAATGCCTTCGCGGTCGTAGGCCAGGTCCCAGCCATCGGTGGCCAGGGCAGAGGTGCACAGCAGCAAGGTCGCGATCAGCAGGCAGCGGTTCATGGCCGTACCCTGCAGGGGTGGGTGTTTTCAGTATGCGCGGCAAACAGAAAGCCCGCCAGGTTGGCGGGCTTGCGGGCGTCAGCCTGGGCTTAGCGCTTAGGGTTCAGCGTCAGGTGTACGTGACGGTTCACGTCCTTGTACAGCAGGTAGCTGAAGTTGCCAGGTCCGCCGGCGTAGCAGGCCTGCGGGCAGAAGGCGCGCAGCCACATGAAGTCGCCGGCTTCCACTTCGACCCAGTCCTGGTTCAGGCGGTACACCGCCTTGCCTTCCAGCACGTACAGGCCGTGCTCCATCACGTGGGTTTCTGCGAACGGAATCACACCGCCCGGCTGGAAGGTGACGATGTTCACGTGCATGTCGTGGCGCATGTCGGCCATGTCGACAAAGCGGGTGGTTTTCCAGCGGCCTTCGGTGCCCGGCATCTCGATGACGGTGGCGTTGTCGCGGTGGGTGACGAAGGACTCCGGTACATCCAGGCCTTCAACCTTCTGGTAGTGCTTGCGCAGCCAGTGGAAGGTGACGTTGGACTTGCTGTTGTTGCGCAGGCTCCACTCGGCGCCCGGGGCCAGGAAGGCGTAGCCGCCAGGTACCAGGGTGTGGTGTTTGCCTTCGACGGTGATGTCCAGTTCGCCTTCGACGATGAACACCACGGCTTCCGCATCAGCGTCCAGCTCTGGGCGCTCGCTGCCGCCTTCCGGGGCCAGCTCGACGATGTACTGGGAGAACGTTTCGGCAAAACCGGTCAGCGGGCGGGCAATGACCCACATGCGCATCTTGTCCCAAAAGGGCAGGTGGCTGGTGACGATGTCACGCATCACGCCTTTGGGGATGACGGCATAGGCTTCGGTGAACATGGCACGGTCAGTCAGCAGCTCGGTTTGAGCCGGGTGCCCACCGTGGGGGGCGAAGTACGAATGGTTCGACATGGACGATCTCGACTTGTTGTTCTCTCCCCATGCCTTGAACCGCACCGGCCGGTGCGGCGCAGGGGATGTGGTCACAGGATAGGGTCGAGCATGTGCTATCCACAAATTAAATGTTGGAATACTCAGTATTTGATTGCTGAATGCCGACCTGACGCCCAGCGTGCGGCTCGGGCAGCTGGCTGCCGCGGCCATGCATCATGCTTACCCGACCAACAGCGTGCTTCCCTGCATGGCCGCGCTAACGGATAATCCCCCGCATTCCAATAAACAGCCTGTGAGTGGGTATGAGTGATTCCGTAGTCGGCCTCGGCCAGCCTGAAACCGAAGGGGTGCGCAAAACGCGCAAGAACAACCCTGAGAAAACGCGCGAGGACATCCTCCAGGCCGCCATCAACGAGTTCGTTCAGCAAGGGCTGGCCGGTGCCCGCGTCGACGCCATCGCCGAACGCACCGCCACTTCCAAGCGCATGATCTACTACTACTTCGGCAGCAAGGAGCAGTTGTATTGCGAGTGCCTGGTGAAGTTGTACGGGGATATACGCAAGACCGAGCAGAGCCTGGACCTGGAGTCGTTGCCGGCTGAGCAGGCGATCCGCCGGCTGGTGGAGTTTACTTTCGATCACCACGACCGCAACGTCGACTTCGTGCGCATCATCTGCACCGAAAACATCCACTATGGCGAGTACGTCAAGCAGTCACCGGCCATTCGCGAAATGAGCAGCCTGGTGTTGGAGGCCTTGGGCAACACCCTGCGTCGCGGCGTGCAGGAAGGCGTATTCCGCGCCGGCATCGAGGTTATCGACCTGCACATGCTGATGAGCTCGTTCTGCTTCTACCGGGTGTCGAACCGCCATACCTTTGGCGAGATCTTCCAGATCGACCTGTCTGATGAGCAGGTAAAGCTGCGCCACAAAGCCATGATCTGTGATGCGGTGTTGCGGTATATCCAGCTCGAACCTCGTACCTGAGATTCCTCGAGCGCCTGGGCTGACTCAAAGAGCCTCGGTCACTCGCCCAGCCGTTGCTCGCGCGACGGCGGGTAGCCGAAATACGCCGCATAGCATTTGCTGAAGTGCGACACCGAGACAAACCCGCAGGCCACTGCCACTTCCATCACCGACAGGTCGGAATACTGCAGCAGCCGGCGGCTCTTGGTGATGCGCAGCTCCATGTAATAGCGCCGGGGCGACGTGCCCAACTGGGCCTGGAACAGGCGGTCGATCTGCCGCCGCGAGCGCCCGCTATAGGCGGCCAACTGGTCGAGGCTGAGGGTTTCCTCCAGGTTATTTTCCATCAGCTCGACAATGGTGCGCAGGTGCAGGCTCATGGACTTCTTCGCCCCTGGACCCACCTGGCGGTAGCGCGCTCCGGAAAATGACAGGATTTCCTCGACCCCTTCGGCCAGGCCATCACCGTACAGCCGGCGCACCAGGCCCAGCATCAGCTCCATGGCGCCATTGGGGCTGGCGGCGCTGAGGCGGTCACGGTCGAGGGTGAAGCTGGCCGGGGTGATGCGGGTTTGCGGGCTGCGTTCGGACAGGCTGGCGCGTTGCTCGGGGTGGATGCTGCAACCGTAGTCGTCCAGCACCCCGGCGCGGCCAAGGAACCAGGCGCCGTTCCACAAGCCGCCCAAGGCCATGCCGTGGGCCGCGCAATCGTCCAGCAGGCGATCGAGTTCCGGGTACTTCAGGGGGGTGCGCAAGCCGCCACAGACCACCAACAGGTCCAGCTCCTTCAGCGCCGCGGCGGACAGCTCGGTGGCCACCAGTTCCAGCCCCAGGTCGCTGAGCACCCGGTCGCCGTCCAGCGACAGCGGGGTGAACTGGAAGCTGTCGGCACGTAGCAGGTTGGCCGTGACCAGCACGTCCATGGCCACAGTGAAGCTGGCCATCGAGAAGTGTTCGAGCAGGATAAAGTCGACCCGATAGGGCGCCTGGACATTGGCGCTGCTGGTTTTGAGCCGTAGCATGTTGCTGGTGCTGGTCTTTTTGCTGAACTGGCGTGGCGTGGGCACTCTGGACTCCGCTTCCTGGCTGGCCCGCAGAGTGTGGACGGTGCCCGGAGGAAAGACAATCTCCCTGGTGGCTGTGTCGTATTACAGGTCGTGTTCAGGCAAACCAGCCTGTCCTGATGCTTTACCGCTATGCTGACCTCCCGTCATTGAGGATGCCCCTGATGAGATATGCCGCTGTCGTGTTGCTTAGCCTATTGCCGTTGCTGGCCAACGCCCTGGAGCAGGGCGACAAGCTCGCCCCGTTCACGCTGCTCGACCAGTACGACCAGGCCTACAGCCTTGCTGCCGACACGCAGATTCTGCTGGTGGCGCGCGATATGGACGGTGCCAAGCTGGTCAAGGCGGCACTGGCCGAGCAGCCCAAGGGCTACCTGGAAGCACGCGCCGCTGTATTCGTGGCCGACATTCAGCGCATGCCTGCGCTGATCAGCAAACTGTTCGCGGTCCCGGCCATGCGCGATTACAGCTACCGGGTGCTGCTCGACCGTGATGGGCGAGTGGCCAGCCGTTACCCCGGGCAGGAGGGCCAGGTGCAGTGGTTGCAACTGCAGCAGGGTGTGCTGGTCAGCCAACGGGCGTTCACCGATGCAGCGGCGTTGAAGGCTGCACTAGAGAATGCACCACGGCAATGAGGCCCTATCGCCGCGCCTGCAAAGAGGCGCGGTGAGTCAAATCAATCTGAACCCTCAGCGCTTGCAGCAACCCAACCCAATACATGCCATTGGGAGAGCGCTCATGGAAATCGGTACGATCTGGATCATCATCGCGGCCTTGGTCATCCTGCTGGAGATCTGGGCCATCTGGCACATCATCGGCAGTGAACGGCGCGCTGAGCGCAAGATGCTGTGGATCGTCTTCGTGGTCTACGCGCCATTCCCCGGTTTGCTGTTCTGGGCCTGGCGCGGGCCGCGAGCGGTGAAGGGCAGGGCGGTGTTGCAGGAAAAATGACGGTTTGCGGCCTCGGGCGCGGGGGCGCCTGAGGCCGTCGAGGTTCATTTGGGCAGGATGTTGAAACGCATGGCAGGGCCCAGCCCGTCCACCATCAGGCAGCCGTAGAACTTCACGGTAGAGAGTACGCGCAATTCCTTGAGCGCGTCATGGATGTAGTCGCGGACCAGCTTTTCAGCTTCCCGCTTGCGGTCAGCGAGTGTAGGGCCTTTGAGCGTGAGCACGCCAAGCAGTGTGGTTTCAATGTGCTCGACGGTGTCCAGGCCGAGCTTTTCCCGTAGGTGCAGACGCGCCTGTGCCGCATCGGTTTCGTCGTCTGGAGCGTTGTGCGGCTTGATGGTATAGGCCAGCTGAAAATCAAATTTGCTCATGGGTTTTTCCTTGTTGGTTAAAGGCCTCCATGCCGGGCTTTGCAATCTTGGCTCTGTACGAAAAGCCTTGATACTTGTTCATGGTGCGTTGAAAACAGCCTCGGAATGCTCATGTACTCCAGTACAGTCGGGCGCGACCCCGGCCGTTCCTCGGCTGTTTTCGCCTTGCCTGACCTGCATCTCAAGACTTTTCGTACAGAGCCTACGGCCTTACAGCCTCCGCGCAAACACACGCGTGGTTCTGACATGACGATGCTTTGTACGAATTCTCCTACTTTATGCTTGACCTCGAGTTAACTTGAGGTCCGATACTCCGACGCTCTTCCAACCGAGCGAGGGCTTGTCGTGACCCCATCAAGCGCATTCCAGCTAAGCAACCCCGAAGGCCTCTACGACCCCAGTGGCAACGCCTACTCCCATGTCGCCGAAGTGCGCGCTGACAGCCGTCTGCTGTTCATCGCCGGTCAGGGTGGGGAGGATAGCCAGGGCCAGTTGTCACCCGTGTTCGCCGAACAGGCCCGCCAGGCGCTGGCCAACCTGGAACGGGCCCTGGCGTCGAAAGGTGCCAGCCTGGCCCAGGTGTTCAAGCTGACCCTGTTGATTGTCGAGCATTCAGAAGCGCGCCTGCACCAATGGGTGGCTGAGGCCGACAGGGCCTGGGGAGCGCACATGAAACCGACCTGCACGCTGATACCGGTGCCCCGGCTGGCACTGGACGGCATGCTGGTGGAGATCGAAGCAGTAGCCGCCGTCTTGCTCAAAACCTGAAAAGCCGGCGCGGTCGCCCGTAGGAGCGGGTTTACCCGCGAACACCGGCGTAGCCGGTGCCATAAGGCAGTGCCCTGTTAGTTTTACCAGTTGTTTTATCTGTATCACCGCCTAAGATTCAGAGCGACATGCGGGAGCTAACAGATGGTCGACTCTGACAAAACTACGCACTTTTTCTTGCAGCAGGATAAAGTTCATACAGCTTTATCGGGTACATCAGCCATGGTGTGCGTTAGAGCGCAACCAGTGGTATTAGCCGAAACGCGGCTAGAGCAAGAATCTACACGCACGGCGTTATTGGCTACAGACGGAGTGCAGACAGTGGTCGTGGTCAAGTCTCAGGCGCAGGGGGAGTCGGTTGCCTACAATGCTTATGGCTATCACACCCCCCATGACATTCCTCCGCACCGGCCAGCATTCAATGGTCACTTGCTGGTGAACAGCCAGTATTTACTCGGTAATGGCTATCGCAGCTATAACCCTGCCTTGATGCGTTTTCAAAGTCCGGACAGTTTCAGCCCCTTTGGCGCAGGTGGATTGAACTGTTACGCCTACTGTATGAACGACCCGGTCAACTTCAGTGACCCCGATGGGCATTCACCAAGATTGAGGTCAAACAGCCTGCCCGGGCTCAAGTCAGAGGCGAAGATGAGTCGCATTGTGTCTGGGAGGGTTGAAAAAAGGCCAAGACGTAGTAGCGAAGGCTATTACATGTCGTCATCGCTCATGGATGAAACAGTGCAAGACATATTGAATGGGCAGCCGGGTTGGAACACCTCAGGCGCACCTGTACAAGGCAGCCTGCAGCGTGGTCAGGCATCAAGCTCTGGTCAGGTAACGTCATCCTCGATGGCTGGTATGAGAGCAGGAAAAGGCACGGTGGCTTCAGACTCCTGGATCTATAAGCGCCAGAAGCTTGATAACACCGATATTGAAGAACTTAGGAACTTCAATGCTGAGAATAGGTATGTTTTTCCGGGTTTGGATCTAGAGAAATCACATGAGCTGCGAGTAATTGCGATCGATGCTCTTGCTGCTGGGGTTAATGTGCGGGGAGCGCTTAGGGATAGTAAACTTCAGCCGACGCATTCAACGGCTGAGAGGGTTGCAGATACTATTTCACGTGCACTCAGAAGAATTCGTGGTAAGAGGGGGTCTACCAGTTGGCGTTCTGATTGATGTTGTAGTGGTCAGCGGGTCTGAGTACTCTATTGCAGCAGTAGGGGGCGAGTATATTTACGTTTAGTCAGGTTTCAGACAGCGCGTAGAGCGAATTTTTGTGTTGGGGGCATGCATAGAATCGCGAAAGTTTTAGGTACGCGCTGCACCAGTGGAAGCAATTGTCTTGCTCAAAACCTGAAAAGCCGGTGCGGTCGCCCGTAGGAGTGGGTTCACCCGCGAACACCGACGTAGCCGGTGCCATCCTCCACGGTGAATTCTTCCTTGTATATCGGTGCCGGTCCTGACTAAATGCCGCTATAACAACAATCCCGCTCAGAGGTGACCACACCATGAGTACAGGCACGACAACGCTTACTGACCGCAAGACCAGCGCCTGGCTTTGGCCTGCCCTTTTCAGTCTGGTGGCGTTTGCCGCCAACTCGGTGTTCTGCCGGCTTGCGTTGAAAGACGGGGCTATCGACCCGGTATCCTTCACCGTGGTACGCCTGGCCAGTGGTGCGCTGTTTCTGTGGGTGCTGATTCGCCTGCGCAAACCGGTGCAAACCATGGGCGGCAGTTGGTGGGGCGGCCTGGCCCTGTTCCTGTACGCGTTCCTGTTTTCTGCGGCGTACCTGCAACTGGGCGCAGGTGCAGGGGCGTTGTTGCTGTTCGGTGCTGTACAGATCACCATGTTCGGTTTTGCCTGGTACAGGGGCGAATACATCACGGTACGCATGCTTCTGGGCATGCTGATCGCCTTTGCCGGCCTGCTGGTGCTGCTGTTGCCCGGTGCTTCGGCGCCGCCCTTGGCCAGTGCCTTGCTGATGGCCCTGTCCGGCGTGGCCTGGGGGGTGTATACGCTACTGGGCAAAGGCTCGCCCAGGCCGCTGGCCGACACTGCCGGCAATTTTGCCCGCAGCCTGCCTTGCCTGGTGCTGCTGCTACCGATGCTGTTGCTGGGCGCCGGCCCGCACCTCACGCCGCTTGGCTTGGCGTATGCATTGGCTTCGGGTGTGCTGGCCTCAGGCGCCGGCTACGCCGTGTGGTATGGCGTGGTCAGGCAGGTCAGTGCGCAACAGGCGGCGACCCTGCAGCTCAGCGTGCCGGTGATTGCCGCACTGGGCGGGGTTGTCCTGATCGGCGAGCCGGTGTCGTTGCGCTTGTTGATCGCTTGTGTGGTGGTGTTGGGCGGCATTGCCCTGGCGCTGGCGCCGCGCCGTTAAAAAAAGTTGCGCTGGGCCTTGAGGGTGACCACGCTGTCGCAATAGGTGTTGATACCTGAGTACGCATCGCAGCCGTCACCACTCAAACTCGAATTGCTGTAGATCAGGTTCAGGTCGATGCCCAGCCAGGGCCGCGACAACTCCAGCGACCAATCGGAAAAGGTATTTACCTGGCTGCCATCACCAATGGTGAACGGCGTGCCCAGGCGGTGGTGGGCGAGTTTGACGGTGAAGTCGACGTCGAACATCGGCAGATGGCCGAAGTCGGCGAACAGCGTGCCCGTGCGGTTGTCGGGGTTGTCGCGCAGCGCCCCGCCGAAGCGGCTGCCCAGCACCGAAATACCCCCATACAGGGCGTAGCTGTCGGGGCCTGCGATATTTGGCTGACTGTAATGGATCAACCCTACCTCGTAGCCCAGGCTGCTGTCGAAATGGTGCTTGTAGCCCAGGTAACTGTCCAGGCGCAGGGTCGAGTTGTGGGTGACGCCCATGCTGGGGGCGTACTGGCCCAGATACCAGCCATTGGGGTGGCTAAGGTCGAGCCCACCATGGAATGCGCCGACGGCGCTGGGTGAGATAAGCCCTTGCGCCATGCTGCGCGAGGGAGTGGTGCCGAGTGTAAAGTCGAAATCGCCCAGTTGGCGTTTCATCTGCTGGGCTAGCGACACGGAGCTGAAAAGCAGCGCAGCACTCAGCAACAGAAGGGGCCTGATCATGGTCTCCGTCCTGGAAGGCTTGCGGTTGAGCGGTAGAGGATACCTGCGCAAGTGGAGGGAGGGAACCGCCGGCTAGCCCGTTCAGCCTTTGGTCGAAGGTTCAGCGTCGGCAGCTTCGGTCACGACAGGCAGGTTACCGGCACGCAGGATCACCCGCCGTTGCTGCTCGTAATTGTCCAGCGACAGGCCGCGGCGCTGTAAGGCTTCCAGTTGCAACTGGCGGGTTTCCTCGGCGGTGTACGGGCGCAGTTCAGGGTGGCTGGCACAGCCGCTGATCACGGCGATGGCGAAAACGACAAGGATGGCGGCAAGCTGGCGGGCCAGGGCATTCATCGGTTAGCTCCAGGGCAATCTAGTAGGCAGCGAGGGGATGGAGCTAGGTTATGCGGCCACAGCGTTCGGTAGAAATTGCCCTGCTCGATAGTGACTATCGACGGTTCCGAGGAAGCCCACCTACATCGCATCCTGGACGCACAGGGCCCATCCACTTTCCGTTGCTTTATCAGTGCGTACGCGTAGCCCGCACTTCGCTTGCCGTGCACCCATACTGCTGGCGAAACGCCCGGGTGAACTGCGCCTGGTCGGCAAAACCCCAGCGAAATGCCAATTCGCCGATGGCCGAGTGGCAATGCGGGTCGCGCAGTTGCCGGTGCACGGCCTCCAGGCGTTGACGGCGTACCCACTCGCCAAGGGTGTAGGGCGTGATCGCGAACAGCTTGTGAAGGTAACGCAGCGACAGCCCACAGGCGCTGGCGATGGTTTGTGGCGACAGCTCGGGGTCACCCAGGTTTTGCTGCACGTACTGCTCGACCCGCGTCAGGTGCAGGGTGCTGAGGTTGCTGCCTTCGCTGCCCAGCACGCGCTCATCCTGTTGCAAGGCCAGCACCAGGGTGGCAGAAGCCTGTTCAAGCAGTAGATGCCGGGCTGCCGGGGGGCTGGTGTCGAAATGGCGGGCACACAGGTCGAGTTGCTCGACGAAGATGCGCCCCAGGCCCTGACGGGCATCGAAGCAATGCCGGGTATAGCGCTTGTGTCCCAGCAGGTTGGCTTTGAGCGCGCGCTCAGGCAGCTTGAGCACCCACAAGTCGTTCTGCGTGCCGTAGTGGAAGCGGTAGGGTGCATCGCCGCGCTCGACGATGAAACCGCCCGGGCTGCAACTGATCTGGTGGCCGTCCTGTTCGAAGTGCACCTCGCTGCGATGCGGCACGGTCACCAGGTAGAACGCTTCATGGTCCTGGCCGATGTGCGCTTTGCTGCGCGAGTAACCCAGCTGGCTGGAGCGCAGGCGCGACAGGCTGAGCGGTGTGCTCGGCGTACTCCAGCGCTGCAGGTGGCCATCGAACGGCTGTCCGGCAGCAAATTCAAGGCTCAGCGGAAAATAGGTGTCACTGATGGCTTCGGCCCAGCGTACCTGGCGCTCTGGCTGTGGCCAGCCGTGGGTCGAGAGTTCTGTGGGCATGGGGTGGGTCCTTTTTCAAAGAGGGCAGCATTGAAAAAAGGAACTGCAGGCAAGCTACTCAAGCAGCTCTTGTTATTGTACAAACCGCCCGGCAGCGCAGAACTGCCGGGCGGTTATCTGGCCCATGATCGGCGCGCGCCGACCGCAAGATCAACCCCCGCGTGTCACCCGGTAGGTGGCCGAAGGCTCCAGGCGCGCCTGCCAGCCGGGTGGCAGGACAATATTGGTGGTGTCTTCCTCGATCACGCAGGGGCCATGCACGGTCTGCCCAGGCAACAGGTGGTTGCCGTTGAACACCGGTGTGGGCTGCGATTCACCGTCGGCACTGAACAGCATCGGGCGGACGGATTGCGCGCTGGAGGCGGGGGGCTCGGCCGGCCCCTGCAGCTCGGGTTGCGGCGGGCGTGGCAGGTGGCCGATCACCGAGCATTCCAGGTTCACCAGTTCCACCGGGCTGGCGGGTTCGCTGTACGAGTACAGGGTCTGGTGGCGGCTGTGGAAGCGGCTGATCAGCGCGGCCAGCCCTGCCTCGTCCAGGCTGTGCTGCTGCAGGTCCACACTGCACTCATGAATCTGCCCTAGGTAGCGCATCTCCAGGGTGTAGTGGCAGCTGCTGGCCTGGTCGCCAAAGCCGTCTACGCGCAGGTTGGCCAGGCCTTGCTGACGCAGTTCGGCGAGGGCCTGGTTGAGTTGCGCCAGGTCGACGTGCCCGGCGTCCAGGCGCATCGACAGGCTGGTGAGCTGGTCGTAGCGCACGTCGGACAGGATCTGGCCGAACGCACACAAGCCCGAGGCCACCTTGGGGATCAGCACGGTGTGCATGCCGATTTCTTCGGCCAGGCGCACCACGTGCATGCCCGCCGCACCGCCTGCGCCGATCAAGGCGAAGTCACGCGGGTCGTGACCGCGCTCGATCGATACGCGGCGGATGCCGTTGACCATGTTCAGGTTGACCAGGGTGGTGATGCCGAATGCCGCGCGTTCCACACTGATGCCCAACGGTTCGGCGACCTTGCTCCGGATGGCGTCCAGCGCGGCCTGGCGGTTCAGGCGGATACTGCCGCCCAGCAGTGCGCCGTCGGGCAGGTAGCCAAGAGCCAGGTTGGCGTCGGTGACCGTGGGTTCGCGGCCACCCTTGCCGTAGCACACCGGCCCAGGCATGGCGCCGGCGCTGCGCGGTCCGACCTGGAGCATGCCAAACTCGTCCAGATGGGCGATGGAGCCACCGCCGGCACCCAGGGTCTCCACCTGGATCATCGGCACGCCGATGCGCTGGCGCAGGAAGTCCACGTCCTTGCTGAAGTTGGTGCGTCCGGCATTGGTCAGGGTGATGTCGAACGAGGTGCCGCCCATGTCCACGGTAATGACGTTGTCGATTCCGAACGGCCTCGCGACCGCCAGCCCGGCTTGTGGCGCTGAGGCCGGACCAGAGTTGATCGCGTTGACGGCGCGCTCACGCATCAGGTGCCCGGGCGCCAGCCCGCCATTGGACTGGAAGTAGCGTACCGGCTGCTGTGCGCCAAGCTCCTGGAACAGGCTGTCGATACGCGCCACGTAACGTGCCATTACCGGGCTGAGGTAGGCGTTGACCACCGTGGTGGAGGTGCGGGTGTACTCGCGGATCTGCGGGAACACCTCGCAGCCGGTGCAGACGAACACCTCGGGCAGGGCAGCCCGTACCAGTTCGGCGGCCCGCTGTTCGTGGCTGGGGTTGCGCACCGACCACAGGAAGGAAATGGCCACGGCCTGCACGCCTTCGGCACGGAAGTAGTCGATGGCGGCATGGATGGCGGCTTCGTCCAGCGGGCTGTGCTCACGACCATCGCCAAGGATTCGGCCACCGATCGGGCGGCGCAGGTGGCGTGGGGCAAGCATGTGTGCCGGCGGGTAGTGGGCGTCGTAGCGGTGGCCTTCTTCCTTGTGCCCCAGGCGGATTTCCAGGCTGTCCTCGTGCCCCTCGGTGCACAGCAGGCCCACTTTGACCCCGGTGCGCTCGATCAGCGCGTTGAGGGCCACGGTGGTGCCGTTGATGCACAGGTCACAGTTGGCGATCAGTTCGGCCGGGCTGCGCCCGGTGGCGTCGGCGATCTGTGCCAGGCCGGCGCGAATGGCCAGGGTGCCGTCCTGCGGCGTGGAGGGGGCCTTGAACAGTTGCACGCCGCCGTCGCGATCGGCCAGGATGAAATCGGTGAAAGTGCCGCCGGCGTCTACGCCCAGGCGATATTGGTTACGCATGCGTGTTCTCCGGTTAGCGCGGGGCGCGGGCAAGGCGGGTGGCTGTTTCGTCCAGTTGGCCATCGGCATCGAGGACCACGCCATATTCCAGGGCTGCGCCTTGTGGCGAGACCAGGCCGTTGCGCACGTCCTCCAGTACTGCTGCGACCCGACGGCGCAGCGGGTCGCCGTAGCCACCACCCCCTGGGTTGATGTTGATGATGCGTTCGCCGGGCTGCAGGGTGAGCATGGGGTTCTGTGTGTAGTGGTCTTCGCGGCCATCGGCGTGGCGATGGATCAGCCGGCCCAGTTTGGGCTCGAGCAGGGCATTGCGAGCCCCGGCGGCACCGGCGGTGGGCAACTGGCGGCCCTCGCCGAAGCCAACCACGGTCATGGCGTGGTCCAGCGGCTCGATCTCCAGGCGGGTGCCCGAACCCCCGCGCAACTCACCGGCGCCACCACTGTCGGCCATCAGGCTGTAGCGGTGGATCAGCACCGGATACGCGTGTTCGAGCAGCTCGATGTCACCGCTCATCAGCGCCCCGAAGCAGCACAGCGGGCCGCAGGCGTGCCAGCCATCCATCACCTTGTTGGCACCGGCTCCGGAAATGATCGAGGCCAGCACCATCGTCACGTACTCGCTATTGCCGTTGCGCGGGTCGCGGCCGGCAATGTTGATGCCGCTGGTATGCCCCCAGGAGGCCGTTACCCGCTGTGGCGAGGCCTGTTCCAGCGCAGTGCGCACGGCATCGGCGAGGGTTTCCATCGGCGTAGTGGTGCAATTGACGTGGGGCGCGGGTTCCTCGGCATTGCACAGCGTGCCCCTGGGGCCGACATCGACCGTCACGCAGCGATACAGGCCTTCGTTGTAAGGCGGCGCCACCTGGGCGAACATCATCAGCCCCAGGTACACTCCGGATACGGAGTTGCCCTCATAGGAATTGATGAAGTACGGCACCTGCGGCGGGCTCTCGATGCGTACATGGGCCTGGTCGCCACGGATCTGCACATGGGCGGTGATGGCCAGTTCACCCAGGCCGTGGCCGGCATCTTCGAGCACGGCGGTGCCGCTGTAGTCTCCATCCGGCACATCGCGCAACAGCGCCCGCATGTGTCGGTCGGCCATGTTCTTCAGTTCGGCGATGCAGGCACGCACCTGTGCCACGCCGTATTTGTCGAGCAGCTCCAGCAAGTGCCGCTCGCCGACCTTGCAGGCGCCATACTGGGCATTGAGGTCACCTTCCTGATAAGGGCGGGCGCGCATGTTGGTGAGCATGAAGTTGATCACGTCCTCACGACGCTTGCCCTTTTCCCACAGCTTGACCGGTGGAATGCGCAGGCCCTCGGCATAGATCTCCTTGGCATCGGGGTTGTAGCCCGCCGGCACCGGGCCGCCGATGTCGGTCAGGTGGCCCTTGCATACGGTCCAGAACACCAGCTCGCCTTGGTAATACACCGGTTTGTACATGCAGCAGTCGAGAATATGGCTGCCCTTGTAGGCGGGGTCGTTGTGGTAGATCACGTCGCCTTCGGCGATGTCGTCGCCGAAGAACTCGGCCACGCATTTCATGGCCGGGATCAGCGAGCCCAGGTGGATGGGAATGTCCTGGCCCTGCAGGATCATTTCCGGCAAGTGGTCGAACAGCGAGTTGGAATAGTCGTGGGCCAGGTTGAACACACTGGAGCGCCCGGTCTTTTCCAGGGTCAGGGTCATTTCGCGTTGCGCTGTCTCCAGCGCACCCCGGACAACCGCAAGGGTGATCGGATCTACTGTCTGCATAGGTCACCAACGTTTGTTCTTGTGCTTTGGGTGCGTGCCGCGGCGGGGCGGCGTGTGGTGACAGGCTACGGGGCAGGGCGGGGGGAAGGCTTGTCGCTCGGTGTACTGATTGTTGTGTCTGGGCGCACTCTTGGGGTTGAGCTGCAAACCTGGGCGTAAAGCAGCCCCGGCTATCGTGCAGGAAAATTGATCTTGAGCCGTTTCGACACGGCAGTGACCTATCATTTTTAGCAGTTGCTCAATCTGCTTCAGTGCGTAAACCTTCGAAATGAACAGACCGGAGCCAGAACATGACCAACTCGATGAACACAATGCGCTTTTTCATGCAGCACGAAAGGGTTCATGTCGCGTTGTCCGACAGTATTGCTGTGGTGTACCTGAGAGCTCAATCATGTGCTCTGGCAGAAACTAGGCTAACGAAAGAAACAACCCAGTCAGCGTTACTGGCTGCGGACTTAGGGGACTCAGTGGTACGAGTGAACACTCAGGCGCAGACAGAGTCGGTTACCTACAATGTGTATGGCTTACACAGCCACGGTGAGATTCCTCCGCAGCGTCCTGCATTCAATGGGCACTTGCTGGTGAGTCACCTGTATTTACTCGGTAATGGCTACCGTGCCTATAATTCTGTCTTGATGCGCTTTCAGAGTCCAGACAGCCTAAGTCCCTTTACTGTGGGTGGTTTGAACTGTTACGCCTACTGTACGGGTGATCCGATCAATTACGCTGATCCCAGTGGGCATGGCCCCATATTGAGGTCGCCCAGCCCCACGGGGAGAATGTCGCCTGGCTGGAGTGCCGCTGGTGGGAATCGGAGAAGGCTGTCGTCAGCGAGCGAAGAAAGCATAGTGCTTGAGGTACTGAATAGCCAACCTGGCTGGAGTGCCGCTGGTGGAAAGCGGAGAAGACTGTCGTCAGCGAGCGAAGAAAGAATAGTGCAGGAGGCACTGAATAGCCAACCGGGTTGGACTACCCCTGGCTCCCCCGTACAAAGCGGCCAGGCATCAAACTCTGCTCAAGGTCTGCAGGTGGCTGGTGCAAGTTCTGCTGTTTCACGGGGCGCGCAATCAGCGGTGCCAGCAGTAGGCGTACTGGGAGATCCGAGTGAATACCGACGTCTGCCTATGGATGCCGGTGATGTTGCCATACTCGAAGAATATAACTCTGCAGCAATTAGGTGCATCTCGGGTTTTGATGTTGATACATCTAGAGAAGTGCGCGCCATTGCAATAGATGTTTTGGCTAACGGCGGGAATTTGTATAGTACTCTTATGAATAGCCCATGGTTCCTCAGTCGCAAGGAGGCCCAAAATGTCCGGCGTGGTTTAATGAAAGTCCTTGAAAATCGGAAATGAAGATGAAGGCTGGCCGTCAAAATTAAACTATCTTGTTTGTTGGGGAGCAATTATACCTTCGGCAAAGCGGCTGCGACACAACTATTGTCCCAACATCTGTCGCACCAGCCATTGCCCGGCCGGCCCCAATGCACGCCGACTCGACCAGGCCACATCCATATCCACCCGTCTGGGGTAACCCGCTATCTGCAACTCCACCAGCTCGTTGCCAAACCGTTTTACCAGCGCCCTGGGCAGTTCGGCCCAGCCAAACCCGCGCACGGCGAACTCCAGCAGGGTCAGGTAATCCGGTGCCGACCACGCTTGGCCACGGCCGTGGTGCAGGCTGGGGGCATAGGTCTTGATATACAGCTGTCGTGCGTTCTCCAGATGCTGTGCCTGTACCTGCGCCAGGTTCGCCAGCGGATGCTCGCTGGCGACATACACGCCGAACTCTGCCTGCTCCGGCAAGTGCGCCACGGCCACGTCGGCGGGATAGCCGGGCTGTGTGGCAAGGATGCCGACATGGGCCAGGCCCTGCTGGACCATCTCGATCACATCAGCGTCCTCCGCCGGGCCGCAGCGTAGCTCGGTATGGGGGTAGTGCTGGGCGAAACGAGTCATCACCGCCCCCTGGAACGTTACGCTGTAGCTGTCCGACATCACCACAGATACCAGCGCCTCGACATTTTGCGCCAGTCGCACTGCCAGCGCATCGAGCTGGGCGCTGGCATCGAGAATCGCCTCGACATGGCTCAGCACCTGCCTGCCCGCCTCATTGAGCGTGGGGTGGCGGCCACTGCGATCAAACAGCGGGCAGCCGATGTCGGCCTCGAAATTGGCGATGGCGATGCTGACGGTGGACTGGCTTTTGCGCAGCTTGCGCGCCGCCGCAGAAAACGAACCTAGCGAGGCGGCTTCAGTAAAGGCGACCAGAGCTTCGGGAGAGTAACGCATGGTATTGATAAAACCGATGGTAGCTATATCGCGAGTATCAGTTCTGTCAAAGAGAATGGGAAGCACGACTCACGCAATGGATGGAATTTGCAATGAAAAACGTGTCTTTCACCGAACGCCTGGTCCACGCGGTTGGCTATGAAGTTTTCGCGGTACTGCTGTGTGCGCCGCTGCTGTCCTGGGTCATGGGGAAGTCGCTGGCAACGGCGGGCGCGCTGGCGGTGACCCTGTCGGTAATCGCCATGCTGTGGAACATGGTCTACAACGCACTGGTCGATCGCTGGGTGCAAACCGAGCGCATCAACTGGAAGGCCGGTACGCGTTTCGTGCACGGTCTTGGCTTCGAAGCCGGCCTGGTGGTGTGGTGCCTGCCGGTGGCGGCTTGGATGCTGGAGATTTCGCTGCTGCAGGCGTTCATGGTGGAGCTGGGCTTCTTCGTGATCATCCTGCCCTACACCGTGGTGTACAACTGGGCGTTCGACAAAGTCCGGCACCTGCTGGTGCAGCGGCGCCTGGCATGATTCGGCCACACGGCGCGGTTCACTGATCGGGGGGGCACAGGTCGGTGGTTGGACACAGGCCGTCGTAGGAGCGGGTTCACC
>NZ_JBICII010000103.1:0-61765 GCF_043101865.1 Pseudomonas sp. zjy_15 | reverse complement strand
CGTCACACTCCGTTCTTCAAAGGCTACCGTCCACAGTTCTACTTCCGTACCACTGACGTGACCGGTAACTGCGAACTGCCGGAAGGCGTTGAAATGGTAATGCCAGGTGACAACATTCAGATGACTGTTACCCTGATCAAGACCATCGCAATGGAAGACGGTCTGCGCTTCGCTATCCGTGAAGGCGGTCGTACCGTCGGCGCCGGCGTTGTGGCCAAAATCATCGAGTAATCACTCGACCGATTGAAAAAAACCCCCGCTCAGCGGGGGTTTTTTTTATTGGGTTGACACTAAATGGGGGCGTCTATAGAATCACGCCTCCTTTTAGCGGGCGTAGTGCGTCCGTTGGGAACAGCCTGGAGTCTGAAATCCAATGCAAAATCAGCAAATCCGTATCAGGTTGAAGGCTTTCGACCATCGCCTGATCGACCAATCCACCCAGGAAATCGTGGAAACCGCGAAACGTACTGGTGCACAAGTGCGTGGTCCAATTCCACTGCCTACCCGCAAAGAGCGTTTCACCGTTCTGGTTTCCCCGCACGTCAACAAAGACGCGCGCGACCAGTACGAGATTCGCACTCATAAGCGTGTTCTGGACATCGTCCAGCCAACGGATAAAACCGTTGACGCGCTGATGAAGCTTGATCTGGCGGCAGGTGTGGAAGTACAGATCAGCCTCGGCTAAGACTTCGGTCTAGTCGTGTAACGCTCTGAAATGGGCGGCCATAGCGGGTGAAAGCCCCGTACACTCATGAGGTTTACAACATGACTATTGGTGTAATCGGTCGCAAGTGCGGTATGACCCGCATTTTCACCGAAGAAGGTGTCTCCATTCCGGTCACGGTCATTGAGATCGAGCCGAATCGCGTCACCCAGTTCAAAACTGAAGAAACCGATGGCTACCGTGCAGTGCAAGTCACTGTCGGCGAGCGTCGTGCTTCGCGTGTGACTGCCGCTCAGGCAGGCCACTTCGCCAAGGCCAACGTTGCCGCTGGTCGCGGTGTTTGGGAGTTCCGTCTTGAAGAAGGCGATTTCCAGGCTGGCGATCTGATCAAAGCTGAACTCTTCACTGCAGGCCAGCTGGTTGACGTTACTGGTCAGTCCAAAGGTAAAGGCTTCGCCGGTACCATCAAGCGCTGGAACTTCCGTGGTCAGGACAACACCCACGGTAACTCCGTGTCGCACCGTGTTCCTGGTTCCATCGGCCAGTGCCAGACTCCTGGTCGTGTGTTCAAGGGCAAGAAAATGTCCGGTCACATGGGCGCCGAGCGCGTGACTGTTCAGTCCCTGGAAGTAGTTCGCGTAGACGCTGAGCGCAACCTGCTGCTGATCAAGGGTGCCGTACCTGGCGCTACTGGCGGCGACGTGGTTGTACGTCCAGCTGTCAAGGCTCGCGGTTAAGGGGAAACTGACATGCAACTTAATGTAAATGACGCTCAGGCGATCGAAGTTTCCGAACTGACTTTCGGTGGCGAATTCAACGAGACGCTGGTTCACCAAGCAGTCGTGGCCTACATGGCCGGCGGCCGTCAGGGCACCAAGCAGCAGAAGACCCGTTCCGACGTGGCTGGTGGCGGTAAGCGCCCATGGCGTCAGAAGGGTACTGGCCGTGCTCGTGCTGGTACCACTCGTGGTCCGATCTGGCGTGGCGGTGGTGTAACCTTCGCAGCTCGCCCACAAGATCACTCGCAGAAGCTCAACAAGAAGATGTATCGCGCAGCTCTGCGCTCCATCCTCGCTGAGCTGGTGCGTAGCGACCGTCTGGTCGTGGTTCAGGACTTCGCTGTTGAAGCACCGAAAACCAAAGATCTGCTGAACAAGCTGAACGGCATGGGTCTGAGCGATGTATTGATCGTTTCCGACGCTGTTGATCAGAACCTGTACCTGGCTGCTCGTAACCTGCCGCACGTCGATGTACGTGACGTACAAGGTTCCGACCCGGTCAGTCTGATCGCATACGAGAAAGTGTTGATCACTGTCTCGGCCGTGAAGAAATTCGAGGAGCTGCTGGGATGAACCAGGAACGCGTATTCAAAGTCCTCCTTGGCCCGCACGTTTCCGAGAAGGCTACCGTTCTGGCTGAGAAGAAAGGCCAGTTCGTATTCAAGGTTGCTACTGATGCAACCAAGCTGGAAATCAAGAAAGCTGTCGAAGGCCTGTTCAACGTAAAAGTTGAAAACGTGTCGACTGTTAACGTTCTGGGTAAAACCAAGCGTACCGCACGTGGTCTGGGCAAGCGTAATGACTGGAAGAAGGCGATCGTCTCCCTTCAGCCAGGCCAAGATCTCGATTTCAGCAGCAGTGCTGAGTAAGGAAGGGGTGCATCATGGCAATCGTTAAATGCAAACCGACTTCCCCTGGCCGCCGTTTCGTGGTCAAGGTGGTCAACAAGGAGCTGCACAAAGGCGCTCCTCACGCACCGCTGATCGAGAAAAAATCGAAGTCTGGTGGTCGTAACAACAATGGCCGCATTACCACTCGTCACGTTGGTGGTGGTCACAAGCAGCATTACCGTCTGGTCGACTTCCGTCGCAACGACAAAGATGGCATTCCAGCCACTGTCGAGCGTATCGAATACGATCCGAACCGTACTGCTCACATCGCCCTGCTGTGCTACGCAGACGGTGAGCGTCGCTATATCATCGCGCCTAAGGGCGTGAGCGCTGGCGACCAGCTGATCGCAGGTGCCCTGGCCCCAATCAAGGCCGGTAACTCCCTGCAGCTGCGCAACATTCCAGTAGGTAGCACCATTCACGGCATCGAACTGAAGCCGGGTAAAGGTGCTCAGATCGCTCGTTCCGCTGGTGCTTCGGCTCAGCTGATCGCTCGCGAAGGTGTCTACGTGACCCTGCGTCTGCGCTCTGGTGAAATGCGTAAAGTCCTGGCTGAGTGCCGTGCGACCCTGGGCGAAGTCTCGAACTCCGAGCACAGCCTGCGTTCGCTGGGTAAAGCTGGTGCCAAACGCTGGCGCGGCGTTCGCCCAACCGTTCGTGGTGTTGCCATGAACCCGGTTGACCACCCACACGGTGGTGGTGAAGGTCGTACCTCCGGTGGTCGTCATCCGGTATCGCCATGGGGCTTCCCAACCAAGGGTGCTAAAACCCGTGGTAATAAGCGTACCGACAACATGATCGTCCGTCGTCGCAAGTAACTAGAGGGATACGACAGTGCCACGTTCTCTGAAAAAAGGTCCTTTTATCGATCTTCACCTGTTGAAGAAGGTCGAAGTGGCGGTGGAGAAGAACGATCGCAAGCCAGTTAAAACCTGGTCGCGTCGCTCGATGATCCTGCCACAAATGGTCGGTCTGACCATCGCGGTTCACAACGGTCGCCAGCATGTTCCAGTTCTCGTGAACGAAGACATGGTCGGCCACAAACTGGGCGAGTTCGCCGGTACCCGCACCTATCGCGGGCACGTGGCTGACAAGAAAGCCAAGCGTTAAGGGGTAAGGAAATGGAAGTAGCCGCTAAGTTGTCGGGCGCTCGCATCTCCGCCCAGAAAGCCCGCTTGGTCGCCGACCAGATCCGCGGGAAGAAGGTGGGCGAAGCGCTCAACCTGTTGGCCTTCAGCAGCAAAAAAGCCGCTGAAATCATGAAGAAAGTCCTCGAGTCGGCCGTAGCCAACGCCGAACACAACGAAGGCGCAGACGTTGATGACCTGAAGGTCTCCACCGTCTTCGTCAACGAAGGGCGTTCGCTGAAGCGCATCATGCCACGTGCCAAAGGCCGTGCTGATCGCATCGTCAAGCGGTCTTGCCATATCACTGTCAAGGTTGCGGACAAGTAACGGAGTCGATCAGATGGGTCAGAAAGTACATCCCACTGGCATTCGCCTGGGAATCGTCAAGGAGCACACCTCCGTCTGGTACGCAGACGGTGCTACTTACGCAGATTACCTGTTGAAGGATCTGAAAACGCGTGAGTACCTCCAAGACAAACTAAAAAGCGCGTCCGTAAGCCGTATCGATATTCATCGTCCGGCTCAAACTGCACGCATCACCATCCACACCGCTCGTCCCGGTATCGTTATCGGTAAGAAAGGTGAAGATGTCGAGAAGCTGCGTCAGGACCTGACCAAGCAGATGGGTGTGCCTGTGCACATCAACATCGAAGAGATCCGCAAGCCGGAACTCGACGCTATGCTGGTTGCGCAGAGCGTAGCTCAGCAGCTGGAACGCCGTGTAATGTTCCGTCGCGCCATGAAGCGCGCGGTACAGAACGCCATGCGTATTGGTGCCAAGGGCATCAAGATCCAGGTGAGCGGTCGTCTCGGCGGTGCTGAGATTGCTCGTACCGAGTGGTATCGCGAAGGTCGTGTGCCTCTGCACACCCTGCGTGCCGATATCGACTACAACACCTACGAAGCTCACACCACTTACGGTGTGATCGGTGTGAAGGTTTGGATCTTCAAAGGCGAAGTTATTGGTGGTCGCCAAGAAGAACTGAAACCACAAGCACCAGCGCCTCGTAAAAAAGCTGCTAAGTAAGGGGTACGCCAAATGTTGCAACCAAAGCGTACAAAATTCCGCAAGCAGATGACTGGCCACAACCGTGGTCTGGCACTGCGCGGTAGCAAAGTCAGCTTCGGCGAATTCGCCCTGAAAGCTGTTGCTCGCGGTCGCCTCACCGCTCGCCAGATCGAGTCTGCACGTCGTGCACTGACCCGTCACGTTAAGCGTGGCGGTAAGATCTGGATCCGTGTGTTCCCGGACAAGCCGATCTCCAAGAAACCTCTCGAGGTTCGTATGGGTAAAGGTAAGGGCTCCGTGGAGTACTGGGTTGCCCAGATTCAGCCAGGCAAAGTCCTGTACGAGATCGAGGGTGTTTCTGAAGAGCTGGCGCGCGAAGCTTTCGCCCTGGCTGCTGCAAAGCTGCCTCTCGCCACCTCCTTTGTTAAGCGGACGGTGATGTGATGAAAGCGAATGAACTTCGTGAAAAATCGGCACAGCAACTGAACGAGCAACTGCTCGGCTTGCTGCGCGACCAGTTCAATCTGCGTATGCAGAAAGCAACTGGCCAGTTGGGGCAGTCGCACCTGCTCTCGCAAGTTAAGCGTGACATCGCTCGCGTGAAAACTGTGCTCAACCAGCAGGCAGGTAAGTGATCATGGCTGAAGCTGAAAAAACCGTCCGTACGCTGACTGGCCGTGTCGTCAGCGACAAAATGGACAAGACCATCACCGTTCTGATCGAGCGTCGCGTAAAGCACCCGATCTACGGTAAATACGTTAAGCGTTCGACTAAGCTGCACGCGCACGACGAAGCCAACCAGTGCAAGATCGGCGACAAGGTTTCCATCCGTGAAACCCGTCCGCTGGCCAAGACCAAGTCCTGGGCACTGGTTGAAGTCCTCGAACGCGCTGTTGAAGTCTAAGGGCTAGGGGTCGGAGAAATTTTATGATTCAGACTCAATCCATGCTCGATGTGGCCGATAACAGCGGCGCTCGTCGCGTCATGTGCATCAAGGTACTCGGCGGTTCGCACCGCCGTTACGCCGGCATCGGTGACATCATCAAGGTTACCGTCAAGGAAGCAATTCCGCGCGGTAAGGTCAAAAAAGGCCAAGTGATGACCGCTGTTGTCGTACGTACCCGTCACGGTGTTCGTCGCGCTGACGGTTCCATCATTCGTTTCGACGGCAACGCTGCTGTTCTGCTGAACAACAAGCAAGAGCCGATCGGCACTCGCATCTTCGGGCCAGTGACCCGTGAGCTTCGTACTGAGAAGTTCATGAAGATCGTCTCGCTCGCCCCTGAAGTGCTGTAAGGAGATCCGACATGCAAAAGATTCGTCGTGACGACGAGATCATCGTGATCGCCGGCAAAGACAAAGGTAAGCGCGGTAAGGTGCTGAAGGTTCTGGCTGATGACCGTCTGGTTATCGGTGGCGTGAACCTGGTCAAGCGTCATACCAAGCCTAACCCGATGGCGGGCGTACAGGGCGGTATCGTCGAGAAAGAAGCGCCTCTGCACGCTTCCAACGTTGCCATCTTCAACGGTGAAACCAACAAGGCTGACCGCGTTGGTTTCAAAGTAGAAGACGGTAAAAAAATTCGTGTCTTCAAGTCGACCCAAAAAGCGGTTGATGCTTGAACACTGCTAGGTAGAAGACCATGGCACGACTGAAAGAGATTTACCGGAACGAAATCGCTCCTAAGCTTAAGGAAGAACTTAAGCTGTCGAACGTGATGGAAGTTCCGCGCGTTACCAAGATCACCCTGAACATGGGTCTGGGCGAAGCGATCGGCGACAAGAAAGTCATCGAGCACGCTGTTGCCGACCTGGAAAAGATCACCGGTCAAAAGCCGGTCGTGACTTTCGCTCGCAAATCCATCGCTGGCTTCAAAGTCCGCGAAGGCTGGCCGATCGGCGTCAAGGTGACCCTGCGTAGCGACAAGATGTACGAATTCCTGGACCGCCTGCTGGCGATCTCCCTGCCTCGGGTTCGCGACTTCCGCGGCCTGAATGCCAAGTCCTTCGATGGTCGTGGCAACTACAGCATGGGCGTGAAAGAGCAGATCATCTTCCCGGAAATCGACTACGACAAGATCGATGCTCTGCGCGGTTTGGACATCACCCTGACCACCACTGCTCGTTCGGACGACGAAGGCCGCGCTCTGCTGCGTGCTTTCAAGTTCCCGTTCCGCAACTGATTGGAGTAGGAAAATGGCCAAGAAGAGCATGAAGAACCGCGAGCTGAAGCGTCAGCTCACGGTAGCAAAGTTCGCCAAGAAGCGTGCTGAGCTGAAAGCGACCATCGTTAACCAGAATGCCTCTCCAGAAGAGCGTTTTGCTGCCGTTGTCGCTCTGCAGAAGCAGCCACGTGACGCTAGCGCTTCGCGCCTGCGCAACCGTTGCCGCCTGACCGGTCGTCCTCACGGTGTATACCGTAAGTTCGGCCTGGGCCGTAACATGCTGCGTCAAGCTGCAATGCGTGGTGACGTGCCGGGTCTGGTCAAGGCCTCCTGGTAATCGCTGCAGGCAAGGCGCTGGTGGAAGGGGAGCAATCTTCCGACCGCCGGTGACCTCGCCAACAAACAAGCCCCTATATGGGGCTTGTTTCGTTTCTGCCTTGTGTCTAGAATGACCGGCTCACCTGAGCCTGGGTTTTTGCCCAATCCGTTCGGGTGGTTGTCATAGCCGCAAGGCTAATAATTCTTGTATCAGGAGCATCTAGCCCATGAGTATGCAGGACCCGTTAGCGGACATGCTAACTCGCATCCGTAATGCCCAGATGGCTGAAAAGTCCGTCGTAAGCATGCCTTCCTCTACCCTGAAGGTCGCGGTTGCCAAAGTTCTGAAGGACGAAGGTTACATCGCTGGCTACCAGGTAACTGGTGAGGCCAAGCCTTCCCTGTCGATCGAACTGAAGTACTTCGAAGGCCGTCCGGTCATCGAGGAACTGAAGCGCTCCAGCCGTCCAGGCCTGCGCCAGTACAAGGCCGTCACCGATCTGCCGAAAGTACGTGGCGGTCTGGGCGTGTCTATCGTCTCCACCAACAAAGGTGTGATGACGGATCGCGCTGCGCGCGCTGCCGGTGTCGGCGGCGAAGTTCTGTGCACAGTGTTCTAAGGGGGGATAGACATGTCTCGCGTCGCTAAGAACCCCGTTAAGCTGCCATCCGGTGTCGAAGTCAAATTCGCCGGTCAGCAGCTTTCGGTGAAGGGTGCCAAAGGTACTCTCGAACTGAACGTTCACTCGTCTGTTGAAGTTACCGAAGAGTCTGGTGAGCTGCGTTTCGTCGCTCGCAATGGTGACCAGCAAGCTCGTGCCATGGCCGGTACCACCCGCGCTCTGGTCAACAACATGGTCCAAGGCGTAAGCCAAGGCTTCGAGCGCAAGCTCCAGCTGGTCGGTGTTGGTTACAAGGCACAGGCTAAAGGCACCGTCCTGAACCTGGCCCTGGGCTTCTCTCACCCAGTGGACTACGAACTGCCAGCCGGTATCACCGCTGAAACACCTAGCCAGACCGACATCCTGATCAAGGGTATCGACAAGCAGCTGGTAGGTCAGGTGGCCGCTGAAATCCGCGACTTCCGTCCGCCAGAGCCTTACAAAGGTAAAGGTGTGCGTTACGCGGACGAAGTAGTCCGTCGTAAAGAAGCCAAGAAGAAGTAGGGCCTAGTAAATGACCGACAAAAAAGTTATTCGACTGCGTCGCGCTCGCAAAGCACGTCTCAAGATGCACGAACTCGAAGTCGTGCGCCTGTGCGTGTTCCGCTCCTCGCAGCACATCTACGCCCAGGTCATTTCGGCCGACGGCAGCAAGGTTCTGGCAAGCGCCTCGACCTTGGACAAAGACCTGCGTGATGGCGCCACTGGCAACATCGACGCGGCCACTAAGGTTGGCAAGCTGGTAGCTGAGCGTGCGAAAGCCGCCGGTGTATCTCAAGTTGCCTTTGACCGTTCCGGCTTCAAGTACCATGGCCGCGTCAAAGCGCTGGCTGATGCTGCTCGTGAAGGCGGGCTGGAGTTCTAAGTTATGGCAAATAACGATCAAAAGCGCGACGAAGGCTACATCGAGAAGCTGGTTCAAGTTAACCGCGTTGCCAAAACCGTAAAAGGCGGCCGTATCTTCACTTTCACCGCGCTGACCGTGGTGGGTGATGGTAAAGGTCGTGTTGGCTTCGGCCGTGGCAAGTCGCGCGAAGTACCAGCCGCGATCCAGAAAGCCATGGAAGCTGCTCGCCGCAACATGATCCAGGTTGACCTGAAGGGCACCACCCTGCAGTACGCCACCAAGGCTGCCCACGGCGCCTCGAAGGTTTACATGCAGCCTGCCTCGGAAGGTACCGGTATCATCGCCGGTGGCGCAATGCGTGCTGTCCTGGAAGTTGCTGGTGTTCAGAACGTTCTGGCCAAGTGCTACGGTTCGACCAACCCAGTGAACGTGGTTTACGCCACCTTCAAGGGTCTGAAAGCCATGCAATCTCCTGAATCCATTGCCGCCAAGCGTGGCAAGAGCGTCGAGGAGATCTTCTGATCATGGCAACCGTAAAAGTAACGCTGATCAAGAGCGTCTCGGGCCGTCTGCCTAACCACAAGCTGTGTGTTAAAGGCCTGGGTCTGCGTCGCATCGGTCACACTGTAGAAGTCCAGGATACTCCCGAGAACCGCGGGATGATCAACAAGGCTTACTACATGCTGAAGGTCGAGGGCTAATCGATGAAACTCAATGATCTGAGTCCAGCGCCGGGTTCCCGTCGCGAGAAGCATCGTCCAGGTCGTGGTATCGGTAGCGGTCTGGGTAAGACCGGCGGCCGTGGCCACAAAGGTCAGACTTCCCGTTCGGGTGGTTCGATCGCTCCTGGCTTCGAAGGCGGTCAACAGCCGCTGCACCGTCGCCTGCCGAAGTTCGGCTTCGTTTCCCTGAAGGCCATGGACCGCGCCGAAGTGCGTCTGTCCGAGCTGGCTAAAGTGGAAGGCGACGTGATCTCCGTGCAATCCCTGAAGGATGCCAACGTGATCAACCAGCACATTCAGCGTGTGAAAATCATGCTGTCTGGCGAAGTTACTCGCGCAGTCACCATCAAGGGTATCGCAGCCACCAAGGGTGCGCGTGCGGCTATCGAAGCAGCTGGCGGCAAATTCGAGGAATAAATGGCTAAGCAAGGTGCTCTCTCTTCGCTCGGTAAGGGCGGGATGTCGGAACTCTGGGCTCGTCTGCGCTTTCTGTTCATGGCGATCATCGTCTATCGGATAGGTGCGCATATCCCGGTTCCCGGCATCAATCCGGACCGTCTGGCGGATCTGTTTCGGCAGAATGAGGGGACCATTCTTAGCTTGTTCAACATGTTTTCCGGTGGCGCGCTCGAACGCATGAGCATCTTTGCACTGGGGATCATGCCGTACATTTCGGCATCGATCATCATGCAGTTGATGACGGCGGTCAGCCCGCAACTGGAGCAGTTGAAGAAGGAAGGTGAAGCTGGCCGTCGCAAGATCAGCCAGTACACCCGCTACGGCACCGTTATCCTGGCACTGGTCCAAGCCATTGGCATGTCCATTGGCCTGGCCAACCAGGGCGTGGCGTTTTCTGTAGGCCTGGGCTTCCACGTCGTCGCTGTTTCCACTTTCGTGGCAGGCGCGATGTTCATGATGTGGCTGGGCGAGCAGATCACCGAGCGCGGTGTGGGCAACGGTATCTCGATGTTGATCTTCGCAGGTATCGTTGCCGGTCTTCCGAGAGCAATCGGGCAGTCTTTCGAGTCTGCACGCACAGGCGATATCAACATTTTCGCCCTGGTCGCTATCGGTCTGCTGGCAGTAGCGATTATCGGTTTTGTGGTGTTCATTGAGCGTGGTCAGCGTCGTATCGCCGTTCATTACGCCAAGCGTCAGCAGGGCCGCAAGGTCTTCGCTGCGCAGACCAGCCACTTGCCGTTGAAGGTGAACATGGCGGGGGTTATCCCGGCCATTTTCGCGAGCAGCATTCTGCTGTTCCCGGCTTCGCTGGGTGCCTGGTTTGGTCAGTCCGAAGGTATGGGCTGGCTGCAGGACATCTCGCAGTCGATCGCTCCTGGTCAGCCGTTGAACATTCTGCTGTTTAGTGCAGGGATCATTTTCTTCTGCTTCTTCTACACAGCGTTGATGTTCAACCCGAAAGACGTAGCGGAAAACCTGAAGAAGTCCGGTGCCTTTATTCCGGGCATCCGTCCTGGTGAGCAGTCGGCGCGCTACATTGATGGCGTTCTGACCCGTTTGACCATGTTCGGTGCTCTTTACATGATGGCCGTCTGCCTTCTGCCCCAGTTCCTGGTGGTGGCAGCAAATGTGCCGTTCTACCTTGGCGGGACCTCGTTGCTGATTGTGGTAGTGGTTGTGATGGACTTCATGTCCCAAGTACAATCGCACCTCGTTTCGCACCAGTACGAATCCCTGATGAAGAAAGCCAACCTGAAAGGCTACGGTGGCAGCGGTCTGCTGCGCTGATACGCCCCTAAGGTTCGAGGAGTCGGTAATGAAAGTTCGTGCATCGGTGAAAAAGCTGTGCCGTAACTGCAAGATCATCCGTCGCGAAGGCGTCGTACGAGTGATCTGCAGCGCGGAACCGCGTCACAAACAGCGCCAAGGCTGAGTGTGATCTGCGCTTCAAACCCAGCAGCTAGTGTGCTGCTGGGTTGATTATTCGTTTCTACAGCGATATTATCTCGCGCCCTATTTCTTGGCTTCCGGGGCGTAGGTAGCTGTCAATTGGAGTCCCACTGAATGGCCCGTATTGCAGGCGTCAACATTCCAGATAACAAGCATACTGTTATCTCGCTGACCTACATCTATGGTGTCGGTCGCACAACTGCACAGAAGATTTGTGCAGACGCTGGTGTAAACCCAGCCGCTAAGATCAAGGATCTGAGCGACGAGCAAATCGAAACCCTGCGTGGCGAAGTCGCGAAGTTCACCACCGAAGGTGACCTGCGTCGTGACGTCAACATGAAGATCAAGCGCTTGATGGACCTGGGTTGCTACCGCGGCCTGCGTCATCGTAAAGGTCTGCCGGTTCGCGGTCAGCGCACCAAGACCAACGCACGCACCCGTAAGGGCCCGCGTAAGCCGATCCGCAAGTAATCGCCCAGGAATATAGACATGGCAAAACCTGCTGCTCGTCCTCGTAAGAAAGTCAAAAAGACAGTGGTTGATGGCATCGCCCACATCCATGCTTCTTTCAACAACACCATCGTGACCATCACCGACCGTCAGGGCAATGCTTTGTCCTGGGCGACCTCCGGTGGTTCGGGTTTCCGTGGTTCGCGCAAATCCACCCCGTTCGCAGCCCAGATCGCTGCTGAGCGTGCTGGTCAAGCTGCGCTGGAATACGGTCTGAAGAACCTCGACGTTAACGTCAAGGGTCCAGGTCCAGGTCGTGAGTCCGCCGTTCGTGCATTGAACAGCTGCGGCTACAAGATCGCCAGCATCACCGACGTGACGCCAATCCCGCACAACGGGTGCCGTCCGCCGAAGAAGCGTCGCGTGTAATCAGGAGACAGAAGAATGGCACGTTACATTGGTCCAAAATGCAAACTGTCTCGTCGTGAAGGCACTGACCTGTTCCTGAAGAGCGGCGTTCGCGCTCTGGAATCGAAGTGCAATATCGAAGCAGCCCCAGGTATCCACGGCCAGCGCCGTGGCCGTCAGTCCGACTACGGCACCCAGCTGCGTGAGAAACAAAAAGTCCGTCGTATCTACGGTGTTCTGGAGCGTCAGTTCCGCGGTTACTACCAAGCTGCTGCCTCGAAAAAAGGCGCAACCGGTGAGAACCTGCTGCAACTGCTCGAGTGCCGTCTGGATAACGTCGTTTACCGTATGGGCTTCGGCTCGACTCGTTCCGAGTCCCGTCAGCTGGTTTCGCACAAAGCGATCAGCGTCAACGGTAAAACTGTAAACATTCCATCCTACCAAGTTCGTCCGGGTGACGTGGTCGCAGTCCGCGAGAAATCGCTGGGCCAGTTGCGCATTGTTCAAGCCCTTGAACTGTGCGCCCAGCGTGGCCGCGTTGAGTGGGTTGACGTGGATGCTGCTAAAAAGTCGGGCGTTTTCAAGAACGTTCCTGCTCGCAGCGACCTGTCTGCCGACATCAACGAAAACCTGATTGTCGAGCTCTACTCCAAGTAAGGGCTAGAAAATAGGTGCATCCATGCAGATTTCGGTAAATGAGTTCCTGACTCCCCGCCATATTGATGTGCAGGTAGTCAGTCCGACCCGCGCCAAGATTACGCTCGAGCCTCTCGAGCGTGGTTTCGGCCATACCCTGGGCAACGCGCTGCGCCGCATCCTGTTGTCCTCCATGCCTGGCTGTGCAGTAGTCGAGGCCGAGATCGATGGCGTACTCCATGAGTACTCCGCGATCGAAGGTGTTCAGGAAGACGTAATTGAAATCCTGTTGAACCTGAAAGGCCTGGCTATCAAACTGCATGGTCGTGACGAAGTTACGCTGACCTTGTCGAAAAAGGGTTCGGGGGTGGTTACCGCTGCCGATATTCAGCTGGATCACGATGTCGAGATCGTCAACCCCGATCACGTAATCGCGAACCTGGCGTCGAACGGCGCTCTGAACATGAAGCTCACTGTAGCTCGTGGTCGTGGTTACGAGCCGGCCGACTCCCGTCAAACCGACGAAGACGAAAGCCGTAGCATTGGCCGTCTGCAGTTGGACGCTTCGTTCAGCCCGGTGCGTCGTATCGCCTATGTGGTCGAGAACGCCCGTGTTGAACAGCGTACCAACTTGGACAAACTGGTCATTGATCTGGAAACCAACGGCACCCTGGATCCTGAAGAGGCTATCCGCCGCGCTGCGACCATTCTGCAACAGCAGCTGGCCGCGTTCGTCGACCTCAAGGGTGACAGCGAGCCTGTCGTAGTCGAGCAGGAAGACGAGATCGATCCGATCCTGCTGCGTCCGGTTGACGACCTGGAACTGACTGTACGTTCGGCCAACTGCCTCAAGGCGGAGAACATCTACTACATCGGCGACCTGATTCAGCGTACCGAAGTAGAGCTGTTGAAGACTCCTAACCTGGGTAAGAAGTCCCTGACTGAAATCAAGGACGTTCTGGCCTCTCGTGGTCTGTCTCTCGGCATGCGCCTCGACAACTGGCCGCCTGCAAGTCTTAAGAAAGACGACAAGGCGACCGCCTGATCGTCGTAATCACCGAACGTAGTGTTTGGTAAGGAATGAATCATGCGTCATCGTAAAAGTGGACGTCACCTGAGCCGCACCAGCTCTCACCGCAAGGCTATGTTCCAGAACATGGCAGTGTCGCTGATCGAGCACGAGCTGATCAAAACCACCCTGCCGAAAGCCAAGGAACTGCGCCGCGTTGCCGAGCCGCTGATCACCCTGGCCAAGGAAGACAGCGTTGCTAACCGTCGTCTGGCCTTCGACCGTACCCGTTCGAAGTCCGCTGTTGGCAAACTGTTCAACGATCTGGGCAAGCGTTACGCCACCCGTCAGGGCGGCTACCTGCGCATCCTGAAGTGCGGTTTCCGCGCTGGCGACAACGCGCCTATGGCGTACGTCGAGCTGGTTGATCGTCCGGTCGGCGGTGCTGTAGAAGCTGCTGAGTAAGACGTTCTGTCTGCTACAAAAAACCGGGCCTAGTGCCCGGTTTTTTGTTTGCACATCTATTGTTTATTTCTATTGATGTAAGTCATGTAATAAATTTGTGCCTGTAATCTCGCTCGGCAATACTCTCTTCACAGCCGATTAGCCGGCGCTTGAAGACCGATAAGGAGAGCCCATGAGCAAGATTCTCACTACCGCTAGCGGTGCACCTGTAGCCGACAACCAGAACTCCCGCTCCGCCGGCCCGCGCGGTCCGCTGCTGCTCGACGACTTCCACCTGATCGAGAAGCTCGCCCATTTCAACCGCGAGAACATTCCAGAACGCCGCGTCCATGCCAAAGGCTCGGGTGCCTATGGCACTTTTACCGTTACTCACGATATTACCGGCTATACCAGCGCCAAGCTGTTTGAAGAGATCGGTAAACAAACTGAGACTTTCTTACGTTTTTCCACCGTTGGTGGCGAGCGCGGTTCGGCAGATACCGAGCGTGACCCGCGCGGTTTCGCGGTGAAGTTTTACACCGAGGAAGGCAACTGGGACATCGTCGGTAACAACACGCCAGTATTCTTCATTCGCGACCCACTGAAGTTCCCGGACTTTATCCACACCCAGAAGCGCCATCCGCAGTCCAACCTGAAGAACGCTCAGATGATGTGGGATTTCTGGTCGCACTCTCCTGAAGCGCTGCACCAGGTCACCATCCTCTTTTCCGACCGTGGCATTCCGGACGGCTACCGCCATATGCATGGCTTTGGCAGCCATACCTACAGCCTCATCAATGCAAAGGGGGAGCGCACTTGGGTCAAGTGGCACTTCAAGACTCAACAAGGCATCAAGAACCTCACCCCGGCAGACGCTGCACGCCTTGCAGGTACCGACCCGGATTACGCTCAGCGAGATCTGTTTGAGGCCATCGAACGTGGCGACTACCCGCGCTGGACGGTCTGCATTCAGGTGATGAGCGAAGCCGAGGCTGCTAGCCGTGACGAGAACCCATTCGACGTGACCAAGACATGGTCGCAGAAGGACTATCCGCTCATCGAGGTGGGTGTGCTGGAGCTCAATCGTAACCCGCTCAACTATTTCGCAGAGGTCGAGCAGGCCGCGTTCGGGCCGAGTAATATGGTGCCCGGCGTCGGTCTTTCGCCAGACCGCATGCTGCAAGGCCGCGTATTCGCCTACGCTGATGCGCACCGCTATCGCGTGGGTACCAATCACCAGCAATTGCCAGTCAACGCGCCGCGCTGCCCGGTTAACAGCTATCAGCGCGACGGCTCCATGGCCACCGGTGGCTACGGTAGTGCACCGAACTATGAACCAAACAGCTACAGCGGTGCCCCGAAACAGTCCCCACGTCATGCTGAGCCAGCATTGGCCATGAATGGTTCGGCTGATCGCTACGATCACCGCGAGGACACCGACTACTTCAGCCATGCCGGCGCTTTGTTCCGTTTGATGAGCGATGAGCAGAAGGCCCTGCTGATCAGCAACATCGCCGGTACCATGGCGGGCGTCAGCGAAGACGTGATCCAGCGTCAGTTACAGTACTTCTTCAAGGCGGATCCGGCCTACGGTGAAGGGATTGCGAAGGCTTTGGGCATCAATCTCGCCTAAGTCGAAGTGATAAGAAGAACCGCCCTCATTTGGGCGGTTTTTCAATGAATATCACTACTGTTTAACCGATTTTTTGCGTCTGATTGCGCGTTTTTCAGTGACCGTAGACAAAAGCTGGTTCACACTATGTGGCATAGACGTTTTCACATGGAGAATCAGGGCGATGCAAGGCCACCCGGATGTAATCAACTATCTCGTCACGCTGTTGAAGGGCGAACTGGCGGCACGCGACCAGTACTTCATTCATTCGCGCATGTACGAAGACTGGGGCCTGTCCAAGCTCTACGAGCGCATCAACCACGAGATGGAGGAAGAGACGCAGCACGCCGATGCCCTGATGCGTCGTATCCTCATGCTCGAAGGGACCCCTGACATGCGTGCGGATGACCTGGAGGTCGGCAGCACCGTGCCGGAAATGATCGAGGCAGACCTCAAGCTCGAATACAAGGTGCGCGGTGCGCTTTGCAAAGGCATCGAGCTGTGCGAATTGCACAAGGATTACGTCAGTCGTGACATCCTGCGTGCGCAGCTGGCCGACACCGAAGAAGATCACACCTACTGGCTCGAGAAGCAGCAGGGCCTGATCAAGGCCATCGGGCTGGAAAACTATCTGCAGTCGCAGATGTAAGTTATCCACAGACACAAGTAAAAGCCCCTGGCACCAACGGTACCAGGGGCTTTTTCATTGCGTTGACAGCACTCAGGCCCGATCCCGCTCCAGCAATGGTTTCAGGTAATGGCCGGTATACGACTGTTTCATCACGCTCAGCTCTTCTGGCGTACCGCAGGCAATGATCTGCCCACCCTTGGAGCCACCCTCAGGGCCCAGGTCAACCAGCCAGTCGGCGGTCTTGATCACATCCAGGTTATGCTCGATCACCACCACGGTATTGCCGTGGTCGCGCAGGCGATGCAATACGTCCAGCAGTTGCTGGATATCGGCAAAGTGCAGGCCGGTGGTAGGTTCGTCGAGGATGTACAAGGTCTTGCCGGTATCGCGCTTGGACAGCTCGCGCGACAGTTTCACCCGCTGCGCCTCACCGCCGGACAGCGTGGTCGCTGACTGCCCCAGTTTGATGTATGACAGGCCCACGTCCATCAACGTTTGCAGCTTGCGCGCCAGCGCCGGCACCGCATCGAAGAACTCTCGGGCATCCTCGATGGTCATTTCCAGCACCTCGTGGATGTTCTTGCCCTTGTACTTGATCTCCAGGGTTTCGCGGTTGTAGCGCTTGCTCTTGCACACGTCACACGGCACGTAGATGTCCGGCAGGAAGTGCATTTCCACCTTGATCAGGCCATCACCCTGGCAGGCCTCGCAACGGCCACCCTTGACGTTGAACGAGAAACGCCCCGGGCCATAACCACGCGAGCGTGACTCCGGTACACCAGAGAAAAGTTCGCGGATCGGCGTGAAGATGCCGGTGTAGGTCGCCGGGTTGGAGCGTGGGGTGCGGCCGATCGGGCTCTGGTCGATATCCACCACCTTGTCCAGGTGCTGCAGGCCGTCCATGCTGCTGTGTGGCGCGGCTTCCAGGCTGCTTGCGCCATTGAGGGCGGTGGCGGCCAAGGGGTAAAGGGTATTGTTGATCAGCGTCGATTTACCCGAGCCGGATACACCGGTCACGCAGGTCAGTAGGCCGATCGGTAGTTCCAGGTCGACGTTCTGCAGGTTGTTGCCACGCGCACCCTTGAGCTTGAGCTGCAGCTTCTTGTTGCGCGGTGTGCGCTTGGCCGGCACAACGATCTTCTTGCGCCCGGACAGGTACTTGCCAGTCAGCGAGTCAGGGTGGTCCATGACCTCCTGAGGCGAGCCTTCGGCGACGATCTGCCCGCCGTGCACACCAGCGCCAGGGCCGATGTCGACCACGTAGTCGGCCAGCCGGATGGCGTCCTCGTCGTGCTCCACCACGATTACCGTGTTGCCCAGGTCGCGCAAATGGTTGAGGGTGGCCAACAGGCGGTCGTTGTCGCGTTGATGAAGGCCGATGGACGGTTCATCGAGGATGTACATCACCCCCACAAGACCGGCGCCGATCTGGCTGGCCAGGCGGATACGTTGCGCTTCACCACCGGACAGGGTGTCGGCGCTACGATCCAGGGTCAGGTAGTCGAGGCCGACGTTGACCAGGAACTGAAGTCGTTCGCAGATTTCCTTGAGGATTTTTGCCGCGATTTCGCCACGCCGGCCGGTCAGGGTCAGTTCGCCAAAGTAGTTGCTGGCTTCACCGATCGGCATATTGGTTACCGCCGGCAGGGTCTTCTCGCCCACCCACACATGGCGCGCCTCGCGGCGCAGGCGCGTACCCCGGCAATCCGGGCACGGTTGCGTGCCAAGGAATTTAGCCAGTTCTTCACGCACCGTGGCCGATTCGGTTTCGCGGTAGCGGCGCTCAAGGTTCGGCACAATGCCTTCGAACGGGTGCGATCGCTTGACGATGTCGCCTCGGTCGTTGAGGTACTTGAAGTCGACACTCTGCTTGCCGCTGCCCTGCAGGATCACCTTCTGGTGTTCGGCCGACAGCTCGCCGAAAGGCTCTTCCAGGCTGAAGCCATAGTGCGCGGCTAACGAACCAAGCATCTGGAAGTAGTACACGTTACGGCGGTCCCAGCCGCGGATCGCGCCTTCGGCCAGGGTGAGCTCGGTGTTGACCAGGCGTTTGGTGTCGAAGAACTGCTTGACCCCCAGGCCGTCGCAGGTCGGGCAGGCGCCAGCCGGGTTGTTGAAGGAGAACAGCTTCGGTTCCAGCTCGCTGATCGCGTGGCCGCATACCGGGCAGGCGAAGCGCGCGGAGAAGATTGTCTCTTCGCCTTGTTCGCCGTCCATCGGTGCCACCAAGGCAATACCATCGGCCAGCTTCAACGCGGTCTCGAACGATTCGGCCAGGCGCTGTTGCAGGTCGGCGCGGACTTTGAAACGGTCCACCACCACATCGATGCTGTGCTTCTTCTGCTTATCCAGCTTGGGCAACTCATCGAGTTCGTAGAGTTTGCCGTTGACCCTGGCCCGCACGAAGCCCTGGGCGCGCAGCTCGTCAAACACTGCCAGATGCTCACCTTTGCGCTCGCGCACTACCGGCGCGAGCAGCATCAGCTTGCTGCCTTCCGGGTTTTCCAGCACCAGGTCGACCATTTGGCTGATCGTTTGCGCCTCCAGCGGAATATCGTGGTCCGGGCAGCGTGGCGTACCGACGCGGGCGTACAGCAGGCGCAGGTAGTCATAGATTTCGGTGATGGTGCCGACCGTGGAACGCGGGTTGTGCGAGGTCGATTTCTGCTCGATCGAAATCGCCGGCGACAGGCCTTCGATGGTGTCGACGTCGGGTTTTTCCATCATCGACAGGAACTGCCGGGCGTAGGCCGACAGCGACTCCACGTAGCGGCGCTGGCCTTCGGCGTACAAGGTATCG
Organism: Pseudomonas sp. zjy_15; assembly: GCF_043101865.1. Taxonomy (NCBI): domain Bacteria; kingdom Pseudomonadati; phylum Pseudomonadota; class Gammaproteobacteria; order Pseudomonadales; family Pseudomonadaceae; genus Pseudomonas; species Pseudomonas sp. zjy_15. Next base: position 42,682 of record NZ_JBICII010000103.1, on the reverse strand, counting down.
AACGCCAGGGACGACTTGCCGGAACCGGACAGGCCGGTGATCACGATCAACTTGTCCCGGGGCAGGGTCAGGTCGATGTTCTTCAGGTTGTGGGTACGTGCCCCACGAATCAGGATCTTGTCCACTACGGCCTCGCTCGGCGGGCATAAACAAGGAAGTATACGGCGCCCTGCCAGTACGCGGCAAAGCGTCGCGTAGATGCCGTCAAGCTGTCGGACTGATAGAATCGCCGCCGGTTCACACGAGGTTAATCCATGCACGACACCCACAACGAGCGCATGAGTGGCGGCGAAACCCGCGCCGCTGGCGGCCTTGCCCTGGTCTTTGCCTTTCGTATGCTGGGCATGTTCATGGTCTTGCCGGTACTGGCTACCTACGGCATGGACCTGGCTGGCGCCACGCCTGCGCTGATCGGCCTGGCCATTGGTGCCTATGGTCTTACACAGGCGGTATTTCAGATCCCGTTCGGGATGATTTCTGACCGCATCGGTCGCCGGCCGGTGATTTATCTGGGGTTGGTGATCTTTGCCCTTGGTAGCGTGTTGGCGGCCCAGGCCGACTCTATCTGGGGCGTGATTGCCGGGCGCATCCTGCAGGGCGCCGGGGCAATTTCTGCTGCGGTCATGGCGCTGCTGTCCGACCTCACCCGCGAACAACACCGGACCAAGGCCATGGCCATGATCGGCATGAGCATCGGCCTGTCGTTCGCTGTCGCCATGGTCGTTGGTCCACTGCTGACAAGTGCCTTTGGTTTGTCAGGTTTGTTCCTGGTCACGGCTGGGCTTGCCCTGGTAGGCATCCTGTTGATCGCCTTTGTCGTGCCCAATACCCACAGCATCCTGCAGCACCGCGAGTCGGGTGTGGCGCGCCAGGCCATCGGCCCGACCCTGCGCCATCCGGACCTTCTGCGCCTGGACGTCAGCATTTTCATCCTGCACGCCATCCTCATGGCCAGCTTCGTTGCGCTGCCGCTGGCGTTCGTCGAGCGTGGCGGCCTGCCCAAGGAGCAGCACTGGTGGGTGTACCTGACCGCGCTGTTCATCTCATTTTTTGCAATGGTCCCGTTCATCATCTATGGCGAAAAAAAGCGCAAGATGAAACGTGTGTTGGCCGGCGCGGTCAGTGTCCTGCTGCTGACAGAGATATACTTCTGGGAGTGGGCTGACGGTTTGCGCGGACTGGTGATTGGCACCGTGGTATTCTTTACCGCATTCAACCTGCTGGAGGCTTCGCTGCCTTCTCTGGTGAGCAAGGTGTCGCCTGCCGGTGGCAAGGGGACGGCAATGGGGGTGTATTCCACCAGCCAGTTCCTCGGTGCAGCGTTAGGCGGGATTCTGGGTGGCTGGCTGTTCCAGCACGGTGGGCTGGACACGGTGTTCCTCGGTAGCGCGGCGCTGTGTGTTATCTGGCTGATCGTTGCCTTGCGCATGAACGAGCCGCCATATGTGACCAGCCTGCGCATGCCCCTGACGCCTGAGGCGGTCCGGGAAGCCGGCCTGACCGAGCGCCTGATGGCCGTGCCGGGTGTGACCGACGCTGTGGTGGTGGCAGAAGAAGCCGCCATCTATATCAAACTGGATACGAAAATTTTGGACCGTGCGACCCTGGAGCGACTGGTGAATCCAGCCTCTTCGGCGTGCGAAGCCTAGGAGAACGTTATGGCCCGTGGGGTTAACAAAGTCATTCTGGTCGGTACCTGTGGCCAGGATCCCGAAGTCCGCTACCTGCCCAACGGTAACGCCGTGACCAACCTGAGCCTGGCCACCAGCGAGCAGTGGACTGACAAGCAGTCGGGCCAGAAGGTCGAGCGTACCGAGTGGCACCGGGTGTCGCTGTTCGGCAAGGTTGCCGAAATCGCTGGCGAATACCTGCGCAAAGGTTCGCAGTGCTACATCGAAGGCAAGCTGCAGACCCGCGAGTGGGAAAAAGACGGCATCAAGCGCTACACCACCGAGATCATCGTCGATATCAACGGCACCATGCAGCTGCTCGGCGGTCGTCCGCAAGGCCAGCAGCAGGGCGGCGACCCGTACAACCAGGGTGGCGGCAATTACGGTGGCGGCCAGCAGCAACAATACAACCAGGCACCGCCACGCCAGCAGGCCCAGCGCCCGCAGCAGGCCCCTCAGCGCCCAGCGCCGCAACAGCCTGCGCCGCAGCCGGCTGCTGATTTCGACAGCTTCGATGACGATATTCCGTTCTGATCAGAGCGGTAAGGCGTTCAGCAAGACCAGAAACCCGGGGCAGTTGCCCCGGGTTTTTTTATGGGCCGCACCGCGTATCTGACAGCGCTTTCAATAAAACAACCGCGGCTCAGGCGAATCCAGCAGGCTTGCCAGCTTGGTCAGGGCAAAGGCCAGTTCCTGGCGGCTGGGTGCCATCAGGGCGATGCGCACACCGCTGGTGGCGTGGCTGCGTTCTGGCAGAAACTGGCTGCCGCTGACCACCGTTACGCCGTTGTCACGCGCCAGGTTGGCAAACTCGTCGCTGGTCCACGGTTCTGGCAGCTCCAGCCAGATATGGAAGCTATGGGGCTGAATGCGGATCTTGTATTGGCCAAGAATCTCCCTGGCCATGTGCTGGCGCGCGGCCGCCTCTTCCTGCTGCATACGCACCAACTGGTCGGCCTTGCCGCTGTTGATCAGGTTACTGGCCAGTTGCGCCATCAATGGCGATGGCATCCACACGCTGCTGCGTACCATCGATGATAACCGTGACAGGGTTTGCGGCGGGGCGTACAGGTAGCCGATGCGCAGCGCCGGCAGCACGCTTTTGGACAGGCTGGTGAGGTATACCGAGCGCTCTGGCGCATACGCTGCAAGCGGCTTGTAGTCTGGGCTGGGCTCGAGAAAACCGTAGATATCGTCATCCACGATGAACAGGTCGAACTCACGGGCGATCTCGGCAATAGCCTGACGCCTTGCAGGGGGCATGATCGAGTTGGTCGGGTTTTGGTGCGTGGTGACGCACACCAGCAGGGAAGGGCGGTGTTCCAGGCAGGCCGCGCGTAATGCTTCCGGGATGAGCCCGTGTTCGTCCACGGCGACGCCGCGCAGGCGTCGGCCCATGCTGTGGGCCAGGGATATGATGCCCGGGTAGCAGAGCGACTCGCACAGCACCACATCGTCACTCTTCGACAGGCTGCTGATGGCCACCAGCAGCCCATGCTGGGCGCCAGCGGTCAGTACTACCTGTTGCCAGCGCGCATCAGGCAGCCAGCGCTGTAGCCAGGTCGCACCGGCTTGTTTGTGGGACGTGTGGCCACCCTCTGTCACATAGTCGAGTACCTGCCCCAAGTCCGAGGAGGCGGCCAGTTCGCTGATAGCCGTGCCTAGCCATTCGCTCATGTGAGCGTCGTTGGGCTTGATGATCGAGAGATCAATCTGGCTGCTCTCTCCGGCCACAGGGGCGGGCACCGACGGGGCGGTTAATGGCTGTCGCAATTGCCTGACAAATGTGCCTCGGCCTACCTCGCCCGCCACCAAGCCGCGCTTGGCTGCTTCGTCGTAGGCCCTGCCAACAGTGCCGGGGGTTACGTTCAGCGCCTCGGCGAGGTCCTTGAGTGTGGGTAAGCGATCGCCTTCTGCAAGCCGACCACTTTCGATGTCCTGTTCAAGGGCATCAGCGATCATCAGGTAAACCGGCTGTGTTTGATGGCTGTATTGAGGGACCCACATGGAGATGGCACCAGACGCTGCAAGAGCGCGAAAGCCTAGCATGAAAGCTCTGATGCAGGTAATGATAGTAATTGGTTGGATTGATTTGGTTTTATTTTAGATTGAATCGATTTAATTTTTGAAATTACAATCATCGCACCGATCAGGCCAGCCGCACTCGGGCTGTGCCTGGCTTAAACGCTCCACTGGATGGACATTGCTATGGAAATTTTGGGTTCTTACTGGGCGGAGCACTGGTTGCTGGCCATCCTCATGCTTGGCGCGATCGCCTTTGTTGCAGGTTTCGTCGACAGCATTGCCGGTGGTGGTGGTTTGTTCCTGGTACCGGGCTTTCTGCTGGTTGGCATGCCGCCGCAGGTGGCACTGGGTCAGGAAAAACTGGTCAGTACCCTCGGCACACTGGCGGCTATACGAAACTTCCTGGCCAACAGCAAGATGGTCTGGCAGGTAGCGTTGGTCGGGGTGCCGTTTTCGCTGCTAGGCGCCTATCTGGGGGCTCACCTGATCGTATCGATCTCGCAGGAAACTGTGGGCAAGATCATCCTGGCACTGATCCCGCTCGGCATTCTCATTTTCCTTACTCCCAAGGACCGCCCGGTCGAGGAGCGCGAACTGTCATCGCGCATGCTGTTCACCGTGGTCCCGCTGACCTGCCTGGCCATTGGCTTCTATGACGGCTTCTTCGGCCCCGGCACCGGCAGCATGTTCATCATCGCTTTCCATTACCTGTTGCGCATGGACCTGGTCTCCAGTTCGGCCAACTCCAAAACCTTCAACTTCGCTTCCAACATCGGCGCGTTGGTCGCCTTCGTCAGCGCAGGCAAGGTCGTTTACCTGCTGGCATTGCCACTTGTGGCCTGCAACATCCTCGGTAACCACCTGGGCAGTTCCCTGGCCTTGCGTAAAGGTAACGACGTGGTGCGCAAGGTGTTGGTGTTCTCGATGCTCTGCCTGTTCACCAGCCTGGGCGTGAAGTACCTGACCTGACCCATTGATAGGAGATAACGAATGAAAACCGCATTTGTAACCGGTGCTTCCTCAGGCTTTGGCCGCGCCATCTGCTGCACTCTGATCGGCAAAGGCTACCGCGTGGTCGGTGGGGCCAGGCGCATGGACAAACTGAAAGCACTGGAGGCTGAACTGGGCGCCAATTTCATTCCGCTGGCGCTGGATGTCACTGATTCAGTATCGCTCGAGAAGGCGGTCGAGCAGATGCGTGAGGCGTCGCTGCAGATCGATCTGCTGGTCAACAACGCGGGGCTGGCGCTGGGCGTGGACCGTGCCCAAGCCAGCAGTGCCGCAAACTGGCAGCAGATGATCGACACCAACATCACCGGCCTGGCCATGGTCACCCACAAGATTCTGCCGCAGATGGTGGAAGCCGATAGCGGCATGATCATCAACATCGGCTCGATCGCCGGTACTTACCCCTACCCGGGCGGTAACGTGTATGGCGCCAGCAAGGCGTTCGTCCGCCAGTTCAGCCTCAACCTGCGTGCCGACCTGGCTGGTACCCGCGTGCGGGTAAGCAACATCGAGCCGGGGCTGTGCTCAGGCACTGACTTCTCGATGGTGCGCCTGAATGGCGACGTGGACGCCGTGCAGGCCCTGTATCGGGATGTAGAGGCCCTCCTGCCGGAGGACATTGCAGCAACGGTAGCCTGGGTTGCCGAGCAGCCGGCGCATGTAAACATCAACACCATCGAGATCATGCCTGTGGCGCAGAGCAGTGCGGCACTGAATGTGGTGCGCAACCTGCCACGTACCTGATCGGTGCTGTACCACTGACTCAGGTCATCGCACCTTCTGGATTCTTGACTAGTCTTATCGTTTGGCGGCTATCAATTGGCCGCCACCGTGACTACCAAGAGGCGCCGGCAATGTTCCGCGCGTCCACCACCTGATCAGGAGTGCACGATGGACCTGAACCGTCGGCAGTTCTTCAAGGTCGCCGCCGTCGGCCTTGGAGGCTCGAGCCTTGCAGCGTTGGGCATGGCCCCGACGCCGGCATTCGCCGAGCAGGTGCGTCACTTCAAGCTGGCGCATACCAAAGAAACCCGTAACACCTGCCCATACTGTTCGGTCGGCTGCGGCCTGATCATGTACAGCCAGGGTGATGCGGGAAAAAACGTCAAACAGAACATCATCCATATCGAAGGGGACGCCGACCACCCGGTCAACCGCGGCACCCTCTGCCCGAAAGGCGCCGGCCTGTTGGACTTTATCCACAGCCCGAGCCGCCTGCAGTACCCCGAGGTTCGCAAGCCGGGCAGCAAAGAATGGGTGCGGGTCAGCTGGGACGAGGCGCTCGACCGCGTCGCCGACCTGATGAAGCAGGACCGCGATGCCAACTTCATCGAGAAGAACGCCCAAGGGCAAACAGTCAACCGCTGGCTCACCACCGGTTTTCTTGCTGCCTCCGCCGCCTCCAGCGAGGCTGGTTACCTGACCCACAAGGTCGTCCGCGCAACAGGCATGCTGGGGTTCGATAACCAGGCACGTGTCTGACATGGCCCGACGGTGGCAAGTCTTGCCCCGACGTACGGCCGTGGCGCCATGACCAACCACTGGTCCGATATCGCCAACGCGAATCTGGTCCTGGTGATGGGTGGCAACGCAGCAGAAGCGCACCCGTGCGGCTTCAAGTGGGTGACCGAGGCCAAGGCGCACAACAAGGCGCGGCTGATTGTGGTCGACCCGCGGTTTACCCGTACCGCTTCGGTGGCGGATTACTATGCACCGATCCGTACTGGTACCGACATCGCCTTCATGGGCGGGCTGATCAACTATCTGCTTAGCACAGACAAGATCCAGCACGAGTACGTGCGCAACTACACTGACGTGTCGTTCATCGTCAAAGAGAACTATGGCTTCGAGGACGGGCTGTTCAGCGGCTACGACGAGGCCAAGCGTGTGTACGCCGACAAGTCCGGTTGGGGTTACGAGTTGGGCGAGGACGGCTATGCCAAGGTCGACCCGACACTGCAGCACCCTCGCTGCGTGTTCCAGTTGATGAAGCAGCATTACAGCCGCTATACCCCGGAACTGGCGAGCATGACCTGTGGCATGCCACAGGACGCCATGATGAAGGTCTGGGAAGAGATCGCCTCCTGCTCGGTACCGGGCAAGACCATGACGATCCTCTATGCGCTCGGCTGGACGCAGCATTCGATCGGCGCGCAAATCATTCGTAGCGCGGCCATGGTCCAGTTGCTGCTGGGCAACGTCGGCATGCCGGGGGGCGGGGTCAACGCGTTGCGTGGACACTCCAACATCCAAGGGCTGACCGATCTCGGCCTGTTGTCCAATTTGCTGCCGGGTTACCTGACCTTGCCCGGCGATGCCGAGCAGGATTACGCCGCCTACATCGACAAGCGCGCCTCCAAGCCACTGCGTCCGGGCCAGCTGTCGTACTGGCAGAACTACGGCAAGTTCCACGTCAGCCTGATGAAAGCCTGGTACGGGGCCAACGCCACGGTAGAAAACAACTGGGGCTACGAGTGGCTACCCAAGCTCGACGTGCCTGGCTACGACGTGCTGCGCATGTTCGAGATGATGGACCAGGGCAAGGTCAACGGCTATATGTGCCAAGGTTTCAATCCGATTGCAGCGCTGCCGGACAAGAACCGTGTCACCGCGGCGCTGAGTAAGCTCAAGTGGCTGGTGGTCATGGACCCGCTAGCTACCGAGACATCGGAGTTCTGGCGCAATGCCGGGCCGTTCAACGACGTCGACACGGCCAATATCCAGACCGAAGTGATCCGCTTGCCCACTACCTGCTTCGCCGAGGAAGACGGGTCGCTGGTCAACAGCAGCCGTTGGCTGCAATGGCACTGGAAGGGCGCAGACGGCCCGGGCGAGACCCGTACCGACGTGCACATCATGAGCGAGTTGTTCCTGCGCCTGCGCCAACGCTACCAGGCCGAGGGCGGCGCCTACCCCGACCCGATAATGAACATCAGCTGGCCGTACAAGATACCTGAGGAGCCATCCCCGGAGGAGTTGGCCAAGGAGATGAACGGCTGGGCGGTGGCCGATGTCACCGACCCGACTGGCGCGGTGATCAAGGCGGGCCAGCAACTGGCGGGCTTCGGCCAGCTCAAGGACGATGGCAGCACCGCGTCTGGCTGCTGGATCTTCGCCGGCTGCTGGACCGAACAGGGCAACCAGATGGCTCGCCGCGACAACAGCGACCCGTATGGCATGCACCAGGTGCAGAACTGGGCCTGGGCCTGGCCGGCCAACCGCCGCATCCTCTACAACCGTGCCTCCAGCGACCCGCAAGGCAAGCCTTGGGACCCGGAGAAAAAGCGCCTGGTGTGGTGGAACGGCAAGGCCTGGACCGGCACCGACGTGCCGGATTTCAAGGTCGACTCGCCGCCCGAAGCGGGGATGAACCCGTTCATCATGAACCCCGAAGGCGTGGCGCGTTTCTTTGCCATCGACAAAATGGCCGAAGGCCCGTTCCCCGAGCACTATGAGCCATTCGAAACACCGATCGGCATCAACCCGCTGCACCCGCAGAACAAGAAGGCCACCAGCAACCCGGCCGGGCGCATCTTCGATTCCGTGTGGGACACCCTCGGCACGCACGACGAGTTCCCCTATGCGGCGACCACCTACCGGCTGACCGAGCATTTCCACTTCTGGAGCAAGCATTGCCGGCTCAACGCCATTGCCCAGCCCGAGCAGTTCGTCGAGATCGGCGAGGTGCTGGCCAACGAGAAAGGCATCAAGGCCGGCGACCGGGTACGGGTGTCGAGCAAGCGTGGGCATATCGATGCGGTGGCGGTGGTAACCAAGCGGATTCGCCCGCTGCAGGTCAACAATCAGACCGTGCACCAGATCGGCATCCCGCTGCACTGGGGCTTCACCGGCGTTACCCGGCATGGCTACCTGACCAATACCTTGGTGCCGTTCCTCGGTGATGGCAACACGCAGACGCCAGAGTCCAAGTCGTTCCTCGTCAAAGTGGAGAAACTCTGATGGCCAGCCAAGACATCATCGCCCGCTCGGCCACCACTACCGTCCCGCCCTCGGTGCGTCAGCAGCAGGAGGTCGCCAAGCTGATCGACACTACCAAGTGCATCGGCTGCAAGGCCTGCCAGGTGGCGTGCTCGGAGTGGAATGAACTGCGTGACGAGGTTGGCCATAACCACGGCACCTACGACAACCCCCAGGACCTCACTGCCGAGACCTGGACACTGATGCGCTTTACCGAGCACGAGCGCGACGACGGCAACCTGGAGTGGCTGATCCGCAAGGACGGCTGTATGCACTGTGCCGACCCAGGTTGCCTGAAGGCCTGCCCGAGCCCGGGTGCGATCATCAAGCACGCCAACGGTATCGTCGACTTCAACCAGGACCACTGCATCGGCTGCGGCTACTGCATCACCGGCTGCCCGTTCGACATCCCGCGCATCTCGCAGAAAGACCACAAGGCGTACAAGTGCACCCTGTGTTCCGATCGCGTGAGCGTGGGGTTGGAGCCGGCGTGCGTGAAAACCTGCCCTACCGGTGCGATCGTGTTCGGCAGCAAGGACGAGATGAAAGTGCATGCGGCCGAGCGCATCGTCGATCTGAAGTCGCGGGGCTACGACAACGCCGGGTTGTACGACCCGGACGGCGTCGGTGGTACCCACGTGATGTATGTGCTGCACCATGCCGACACGCCGAAGCTGTATGCCGGCCTGCCGGACCAGCCAGTGATCAGCCCGTTGGTGGGGTTGTGGAAGGGCTTCACCAAGCCGCTGGCGCTGCTGGCCATGGGTGCGGCGGTGCTGGCGGGGTTCTTCCACTATGTGCGCATTGGTCCACAGCGGGTTGAGGAGGATGAGCACCCGACACCGCCGGACGAAAGCGTGCATCAAGTGGACCCGTCGGTCCATGTCTATGATCCGAAGCAGCCCGGTGGGCAAGGGGAGCAGCGGCCATGAACGACAACAAACCCATCCTGCGCTACAACGCCAACGAGCGTAGCAACCACTGGGTGGTGGCGATCCTGTTCATCCTGGCTGGGCTGTCGGGGCTTGCGCTGTTCCATCCGGCGCTATTCTGGCTCAGCAACCTGTTCGGCGGCGGGCCGTGGACGCGCATTCTGCATCCCTTCATCGGGGTAGCGATGTTCGTGTTCTTCCTCGGCCTGGTATTGCGCTTCTGGCGGGCCAACTTCATCACTGGCAACGACCGCCTGTGGCTGCGCCGGGTGGACCGGGTAATGCGCAACGAGGAGGAGGGGGTGCCGCCGGTCGGCAAATACAATGCCGGGCAGAAGCTGCTGTTCTGGACCCTGCTGGTGTGCATGCTGGTGCTGCTGATCAGTGGCGTGGTGATCTGGCGGGCATACTTCAGCCATTGGTTTGGCATCGATGCCATTCGTTTGTCTGCGCTGTTGCATGCGCTGGCGGCCTTCGTGCTGATTCTCAGCATCATCGTGCACATCTACGCCGGCATCTGGATCAAGGGCTCGATCGGCGCCATGCTGCATGGCTGGGTCAGCCGCGCCTGGGCACGCAAGCATCATGAGTTGTGGTACCGCGAAGTGACCGGCGAAAAGACGCCGGGTGATCACGGACGAAAAAAAGGATGAGCGCTTGAGCATCATACTTGAACCCGGGCAGATCGAAGCGTCGGCGGTCACGCCGCCATTTCTGCACCTGCCTGCTGGCAACCTGTTTGAACTGCGCGCCGCCCGCCTGGAGCAACTGGCTGAGGGCAACGCGCTTGGCGACTACCTGAGGTTGATTGCGCGTTTATGCCGCATCCAGCAGCAGCTTGTGGATAACCCGCCCAGCGGCTTGCCCGTGGCCGAGGAGCGTCAGCGCCTGTGCATGGACCATGGTTTGCCGCCGCTGGCGGCTGACAGCCTGGTGCGTGAAGGGCCGTGGCTGGTCTGGTTGCAGGCACTGCTAGAGCACCTCAGCGGCGAACGCAGTGGCCCGCTGGGTGAGGCGCTGCAGCTGCTACGAGGCAGTGATGACCATCAGCGCAAGGGCTGGGGCATTGCTTTGCTGGCAGGCCAGTACGATGGTGTGCCCGCAGCACTGGTGCCGTTCCTCGGGGCCGCGTTGCAGGCGGCTTGGTCCAGCTGGTTGCTGGCGCTGCCCGTACACCAGCTCAAGCCTGCCGGCAGCCTGGCTCAATGCCCGGCTTGTGGTTCGCCGGCGATGGCCGGGGTGGTGCGCAACCGTGGAAAGCACAACGGCTTGCGTTACCTGGCCTGTTCGTTGTGTGCCTGTGAGTGGCATGTTGTGCGAGTCAAGTGTGTGTACTGCGAGTCGAGCAAGGACTTGCGTTACACCAGCCTTGAGGATGATCGCCATGCACCCGGCAAGGCGCCACTGCGCGCCGAGTGCTGCCCAGGTTGCGACAGCTACCTGAAGCAGAACTACCTGGAGAACGATGCGGCGGCCGAGCCGCTGGCCGACGACCTGGCCAGCCTGGCCTTGGATATACGCCTGGACGGGGAGGGTTTCCATCGCCTGGCGCCCAACCTGATGCTCGCCCCGGGTAGTGGGTGAGGGTCTACACTGAAACACCGACTTGCCTTCGTAGCTACAGGTAATTGCGCCAACCTTCAGGATGACGCTGTACTTGTAGGAGCGGGTTCACCCGCGAATGGGCCAGCACAGACAACGGATCAGTCCAAGGTAGTACCGCATGTCCAACAGCCTAGCCAGCGACACCCCACGCCTGCCGTCCATCGATACCCTCCTGCGCCACCCGGCTTGCCTCCCGCTGATCGACCGCCACGGTCGCGACGCCGTGCTGACTACCCTGCGCCAGTTGCTCGACGACCTGCGCGAGCCCGCCCGTAATGGCGAACTCGGCAGCGCCGAGCTGGCCCCGGAAATCCTCCTTGGCCGCAGCGGCGAACGCCTCGCCCTCCAGCAACGTAGCCAGGTTCGCCGCGTGTTCAATCTCACCGGCACCGTGCTGCACACCAACCTGGGCCGCGCCTTGCTACCGGAAGAAGCCATCGAGGCCATGCGGACCGCCGCTCGTTATCCGCTCAACCTGGAATTCGACCTGGCCACCGGTAAACGGGGTGATCGTGATGACCTGATCGAAGGCTTGATCCGCGAGTTGACCGGTGCCGAAGCCGTCACCGTGGTCAACAACAATGCCGCCGCCGTGCTGCTAGCGCTCAACAGCCTGGGCGCGCGCAAGGAAGGCATCATCTCTCGCGGCGAGCTGATCGAGATCGGTGGTGCCTTCCGGATTCCCGACATCATGGCCCGTGCCGGCGTCAAGCTGCATGAGGTCGGTACCACCAACCGTACTCACGCCCGCGACTACGAGGCCGCCATCGGTCCGCGCACTGGCCTGCTGATGCGGGTGCATTGCAGTAATTACAGCATCCAGGGCTTCACCACCCAGGTGGCTACTGCCGAGCTGGCACGTATCGCCCACCAACATGAATTGCCGCTGCTTGAAGACTTGGGCAGCGGTAGCCTGCTCGACCTTACCCGCTGGGGCCTGCCCGCCGAACCCACGGTACGCCAGGCCCTGGCCGATGGTGCCGATATCGTCACCTTCAGTGGCGACAAACTGCTGGGTGGTCCGCAGGCCGGGATCATCGTCGGCCATAAGGACTTGATCACCAGGATCAAGAAAAATCCGCTCAAGCGTGCGTTGCGCGTCGACAAGATCACCCTCGCTGCACTCGAGGCGGTGCTGGCGCTGTACCGCAATCCCGATCGCCTGGCCGAGCGCCTGCCCAGTCTGCGCCTGCTGACTCGCAACCAGGCCGAGATCCAGGCCCAGGCCGAGCGCCTGGCGCCTGAACTCAAGGCGCGCCTCGGTGAGCAATGGGCAATCAGCGTAGAGCCTGCGTTGGGCATGATCGGCAGTGGCAGCCAGCCGGTTGCGCGCTTGCCCAGTGCCGCGCTGTGCCTGCGCCCGCAAGTGTCGAAGAAGCTGCGCGGGCGCAGCCTGCATGTGCTGGAGCGAGCCCTGCGCGACCTGCCGGTGCCGGTGCTGGGCCGGATTGACGACGATGCCCTGTGGCTGGACCTGCGCCAACTGGATGACGAAACCCAGTGGCTGGCCCAGTTACCAGCTCTGCAGCTGGGGCCGGTGCAGTGATCGTTGGAACCGCTGGCCACATCGACCATGGCAAGACCGCACTGCTGCAGGCGCTAACTGGCCAAGCCGGCGACCAGCGGCAGGAGGAGCGCGCCCGCGGTATGACCATCGACCTTGGCTACCGCTATGCGGCGCTGAGCGAAGGCGCGCCGTTGACCGGCTTCATCGATGTGCCGGGCCACGAGCGTTTTATCCATAACATGCTGGCCGGCGCCCATGGCATCGATCTGGTGCTGTTGGTAGTGGCTGCCGACGACGGGGTCATGCCGCAGACCCGTGAGCACCTGGCGATCATCGAGCTGCTGGGTATTCCCCAGGCCTTGGTGGCGATCAGCAAATGCGACCGGGTCGAGCCGTCGCGCCTGGCCGAGGTGCAGATGCAAGTCAGTGAACTGCTGGCGCGTGGGCCGTATGGCGGTGCGCGGCAGTTTCCGCTGTCGAGCATCAGCGGGGAGGGCGTGGGAGCGTTGCGCCAAGCCCTGCTGGAGGCCGAAGCAGGTACGCGGCAACGCAGTGTGCACGGTGGTTTTCGCCTGGCCGTCGACCGTGCCTTTGCGGTTACCGGCGCGGGTGTGGTGGTCACCGGCACGGCACTGGCAGGGCGGGTCAGTGCGGGTGATACGTTGCTGCTGGGCAAGGCTGGCAAAGTGGTGCGCGTGCGTGGCCTGCATGCTCAGAACCAGGCCGCGTTGGTGGCAGAAGCCGGTCAACGGGTGGCGCTGAACATCGCTGCCGAGCGCCTGGCCGTGGAGCAGGTGCACCGGGGCGACTGGCTGGTGCCCGAGTGGTTGCATGCGCCCAGTGTTCGGGTGGATATCGAGCTGAACCTGTTACCTGATGAGACGCGTACTTTCGAACATTTCAGCGCCGTGCATGTGCACCTCGGCACTCAGGATGTTACGGCCCGGGTCGCCTTGCTCGAAGGCGAAAGCCTGGCTGCCGGCCAGCGCATGTTTGCCCAGTTGTTGCTCAACGCGCCGTTGCAGGCCGTGCACGGCGACCGCCTGGTGCTGCGCGATCAGCGTGCTCAGCGCACATTGGGCGGCGGCAAGGTGCTCGACCCGTTCGCACCAAGCCGCCAACGCCGCAGCGATGCCCGTCTGCAGCAGTTGCAGGTGCTGCGCGATGCAGCGGATCTGGAGCAGGCACTGCCAGCACTGCTTGCCAGTGCCCCGGGCGGTATTAGCCCGCAGCGACTCGAGCGGCAGTTCAACCGCCTGCGGGAAACCTGGCAGTTACCGGACGATGTGCGGGTGGTGGCCACCCGGCAGGGCCAACTGTTGTTCGCCAACGCCCAATGGCAGGCGCTCAAGCAGCAGGTTCTGGAACAGCTGGCGCGCTTTCACGAGCAAGAGCCCGACCAGCTCGGCCCTGACCGTGATCGCTTGCGGCGCTTTGTAGCCTTGCCCCTGGAACGGCCGGCATTCGTCAGCCTGCTGGATGAGCTGCTCGACGACAGCGCCATCGCCAGCAGTGGACCATGGCTGCATCTGCCCGATCACAAGGTCCAGTTGAGCGAAGCCGACAGTGCATTGTGGGCACGTCTGCAGCCGAAGTTGATCGCAGGGCAATATGACCCACCTTGGGTCAGGACACTGGCGAGTGAGGAGAACCGTGCCGAAGCCGATGTGCGCCTGTTATTGCGCAAGTTGGCGCGGCTGGGCTTGGTACATCAGGTGGTGCGCGACCTGTTCTACCCAGAGGCGACGCTACAGCGCATCGCAGCGTTGATGCTGGGGCAGGCCAGCGAAACGACGATAGTGCAGGTTTCTGCGTTTCGCGATATGTTGGGCATCGGTCGCAAGCGCAGTGTGCAGATTCTGGAATACTTCGACCGTATCGGCCTGACCCGGAGGGTGGCCGACCAGCGTCACATCCGCGCCGACAGCGCCCTGGCCCAACAGCAGGCCAGGCACTGAGTTCAAGGAAGGCAATCGCGCCCGGTGGCGCGGCCGGGCTTCAAACCCGGTTGGGGACGGCAGCCGTTCCCGGGCAGGTTCGACTCCCGCTGCCTTCCGCCATTTTTTCACCCTTTAGGGCCTCTTCGCGGGTGAACCCGCTCCTACACAGGAAACGCTATCGTCGTAGGAGCGGGTTTACCCGCGAAGAGGCCCTCAAAGGCGCTGATCAAGCCCGTTCGCCACACAAATCCAGGACAAACCAGCGGTCTGCTGCGTCAGCATCCAACCCTGCGCCCAGCAGTGCCACCATCTTGCCCAGTGCCGCTTCACGGGTCATGCCACCGCCACTGACCAGCCCGGCCCCGCGCAAGCGGTTGCCCGCTGCATAGGTGTCGAACACCACCGAGCCTTCCGGGCACTGGCTGATCGCTGCCAGCATCACGCCGCGCTGGCGCGCTGCGCTCAGAACATTCAGCAGCGCCTGGTCATCCGACGGCCCGGTACCGCTGCCGTAGCACTCCAGCAGCAAACCCTGCACACCACTGTCGATCAAGGCCTGCAAATGCCCGGCCTGCAGCCCTGGGAACACTGGCACGACCGCCAGGTTGACCGGCTTGCGCGGCTGCCTGTAGCCCAGCTCGGCAGGGATCGTATCGGCCCGCTCAGCGTCACGATGGCGTGGCAGCGCCGCAAAGGCATCGAACGCTTCGCTGCGCAGCTTCGACGCCCGACAGCCATGCAGCAGCTGACCGTGGAAGTACAGCTGCACGCCCTCTTCCAGGCCTTGTTCGAACTGGCGCAATGCGCCGCACAGGTTGTCCCAGGCATCGCTGTCCGGGGCACCTGCCGGCAGCATCGAGCCGGTCAGCAACACTGGTACGGGCAAGCCAAGCAACAGGAACGACAACGCTGCAGCGCTGTAGGCCATGCTGTCGGTGCCGTGCAGCACCAGCACGCCATCGTGGCCCGCTACATCCACCGCCTCGACGATGGCATCGCGCATCGCCAGCCAGTTGTGCTGTTGCATGTTGGCGCTGTCGAGCAGCGGGTCCAGCTCGTGCAGCGTCCATTGCACCTGGGGTGCATTGGCCATCTGGGCAAAGTGTTCACGCATCCGCGCTTCAAAACCACCGGCCGGTGCCAGGCCTTCGGGGGTTTCGAGCATGCCGATGGTGCCACCGGTATAGAGAACGAGAAGATTCTTTACTGCGCGCATGGAAAGCATCCGTAGCAGTGAGCGGAGAAAGAAAAGCCGCCCGCGGAAGGGGCGGCTGGGCAGGGGAGGATATCAGCGCTGCGGCTGAACTTGGCCGACTGCTTTGTCAGTGGCTGTTTCCACCTGAGGATTGGCAGGCCAGGCATTGCGGTCCAGGTCCAGGTCGGCAAACTTGGACGAGTCGAACACAGGCTGCTTTACACCGGCCTTGCGCTGGTCGTCGTAGTCGCGCATGACTCGCAGGCCGACCTTGAACAACATGGCCAGGGCCACCAGGTTGACGAAGGCCAGGCAGGTCATGGTGATGTCGGCGAAGGCGAACACGGTCGACAGGTCTTGCATCGAACCCCACACGACCAGTGCCAGCACCAGGCCACGGAACACCATCAACACTACGCGGTTACGGCTGAGGAACTGCAGGCTGTTCTCGCCGAGGTAGTAGTTGTAGAGGATGCAGGTGAAGACGAACAGCGACAGCGCCACGCTGACGAACACCCGGCCCCAGTCACCGACTACGGCGGCCAGCGAGTTCTGGGTCAGGACAATGCCGTCGCCCTCGAAGCCCGGGGTGTAGAAGCCCGAAAGCAGGATCAGCAGTGCGGTGCAGGTGCAGATCAGGAAGGTGTCGAGGAACACGCTGAAGGCCTGGACCACGCCCTGCGCGCCCGGGTGTTTCACGGCAGCCACGGCAGCGACGTTTGGCGCACTGCCCAGGCCGGCTTCGTTGGCGAACACGCCACGCTTCACACCCATGACGATAGCGCTGCCGAGCAGGCCGCCGAAAGCCGGGTCGAGGCCGAAGGCGCTCTTGAAGATGGTTTCAAGCATGGCTGGCACGTGTTCGATCTGGGTGCCGATCACGTACAAGGTCACGCCGATGTAGGCCAGGGTCTTGACGGGTACCAGCAGGTCCGACACCGCCGCGATGCGCTTGATGCCGCCGATGAAGGTGATGGCCATCAGCACGGCCAGGACAATACCGCTGTGGCTTGGGTCGAAGGCAAAGGCGTTCTGCAGCGAATGGGTCATGGTGTACGACTGCAGGCCGATGAAGGCGAAGCCGTAGGTGACCAGCAGCAAGACCGAGAACACGATGGCCATGTTCTTGCGCTTCAGCCCGTGCTGGATGTAATAGGCCGGGCCGCCACGGTACAGGCCATCGCCATCAGCGCGCTTATACACCTGGGCGAGGGTGCATTCGAAGAAGCTGCTGGACATGCCTACCAGTGCGGTGACCCACATCCAGAACACCGCACCTGGGCCACCCAGGGTGACTGCGATACCGACACCGGCGATGTTGCCGGCGCCCACGCGGCCGGCCAGGCTCAGCATCAGGGCCTGGAAGGAGCTCAGCTGGCCTGCCTGGCCACGCAGCGATTCCTTGAACACGCTGAACATATGGGTGAAGTGGCGGAACTGGACGAACCGGGAGCGGATGGTGAAGTAGCTACCCAGCCCTACGATCAGCACGATGAGGAGTTTCCCCGAAAGGAAATCGTTGATTACTTCGAGCATTGGAAAATGACCTCGATTCTTATTCTTCGTGTGGAAAGACCAGCGGACGGCAGGCGCACCGCTATTCGTTGGGGCGCATGGTTGGCTATGACAAGAGTGGTTACAATTTCGCGGATTGCTCTGACTTGATGCGAGTTGATGCTACAATGGCGTCATTCGCGTCACCTGGATCCCGCATATGAGCGATCATTTCGCTACCAACCTCAAACTTGCCTGCAGCCACTACCGCTCTATTTCCGAAGTTTGCCGCCAGCTCTCGATCAACCGCGCGCAGTTCAACAAGTACCTGAGCGGGCAAAGCCGTCCGACGGCTTTCAACCTGAAGCGTATCGGCGACTTCTTCGGTGTCGAGGATTACGAACTGAACCTGCCCGCCGAGCAGTTCGCCCGTCTGATCGGTGCGCGGGTATCGCCCCGGGCCCAGCAGTCCAGTGACCCGATCAGCGAGTTGTTCCGCCCGTTGCACGAACATGGCGGCAACCTTTCGCGCTATTGCGGTTACTACTTCGAGTACTCCAACTGCATGTCGGTGCCGGGCACGATCCTCGTGTCGCTGGTGCACCTGTGGGAAGAACGCGGCCGTTTTCTGTTCGAGCGCCAGGAACGGCAGGAGCGCTCCAGCGCCACCGATCAGCATGCCGAGGTACGCTGTCGCTACCTGGGGGCGGCGTTCCAGTTGCAGGACCGGATGTTCCTCATCGACTACGAGTCGCTGACGTTCAACGAGATGAGCCAGACCATCCTCATCCCCAGCTTCAAAAGCCGCATCACCCGGTTGAATGGCCTGAAGGCCGGCGTATCCAGCGGCGACCGGCGCAACCCGGCCTGTACCCGGGTGGTATGGGAATACCTGGGCGAGGAGATCAATCGCATCAATGCGTATCGACAGGTGAAACTGTACCGGCCGGATGATCCACGCATAGACGACGATGTGCGTAAGCGGTTGAGTGTGGCGCCGTTGCGCGATGGTCTGTTCGAGATCGAGTAATGCTCAACGCCTTAAGCATTGTCGAGGATGAACGTTGCTACTGCGTCCGCAACCTGGTCCGCTATCGCTGGAGCCCTGCGCAAATGTGCCGCGATGCCATGGTCGCAGTCGGTAAGAAACAGGCATTGCAAGCGCGACGCTGAAACTGCTCGCATCAAGGCGAGGGTAACTTCTTCAGGAATCGGGCTATAGCGTTCAGTGCCGGCAATCCACAGGTTGCCAGCGCTGGTGCCAGGGCCTTTGCCGAATCTCTGGGAGTTGAGCCCGTCGTACTCGCCGATCACCATCAATACTCTTCCACGAAACTGGTTGAGGAAGGTGTAGCTATCGCTCTCCAGAAAACCGAAAGGCTTGTTGATGGCAGCAGTGAAGGCTGGGCCGAACGGCGCCTGGTAGGCGTGGTCTGGATAAACTGCTGGGCAGATTAATACGATGTTGTCCACTTGTGGCAACTGTGCTGCAAGCTTGAGCGTAATTGCCGCGCCAAGGCTGTGGCCTATGAGCGTTCGGCATCGAGGCGCGATATGCGCGTGGAAACGCTGTGCTTCATCAAGGTTCGTAGCCAGTGACGGCGACATTGCGCCTGGCTCGCTGGCGAGGCTATGACCTGACAGATTGCCAGTGAGGGAACCAATGCCTGCGGCTTGCAGGCGATAAAGCAGGGGGTTGAGCCGGGTAAAGTCGGAACGCGCTCCCCCCAAAACGAATGCTGGAGCTGCGCGCTCGATATCAGGTACCAGCAATCGCGCCTGTTGCTGATAGTTTCCAAAGACTTCATTGATGAACAGCTCTTTGCCTGGGGCGGGCTCGTCAAACTGCCACTTCACGCGCTGCGGGGAAGCCTTTTGAATGTGCATGGTGCTCTCTAGAAGAACTGGTTGAGCCATTCGCCGAGCGGGTTGCCCGTATCGAGCAGCAGTTTGAGTGCCATGATGCAGCAGACGCTGACCAGCAGCGGTTTTATGAGGCGCGAGCCGAAGCGTACTGCGCAGCGTGCCCCCAATTGCGCGCCCAGAAAGGCGGCGAGCGCCATTGCCAGCGCCAGCGGCCAGATGATCGCCCCGCTGAGAGAAAAGACTGACAATGCGCCCAGGTTACAGGCTGCGTTCAAAAGCTTGCTGGTGCATACGGCTTGAATGAGGTGCTGGCCCAGGAGGACCACGCAAGCCAGCATGAAGAACGAGCCGACTCCAGGGCCGAAGATGCCGTCATAAAAGCCAATGAATGGTGCAGCCGTCACGCAGAATAGGCTAGTCGATACCTTTGCCTTGCGCGCTTGTTCATTCGGCTTTGGGCTGAAGGCAAAGTAGGCGGCGATCAGGATCAGCAGTGGTGGGACGCACGCCTGCAAAACGCTTTTGGGGACGTAAGTTATCGACAAGGCTCCCAACGCCCCACCGATGAACGACATGACAGCCATGGGACTGCCTCGTCTCCAGTCGATCATGCCTTTGCGGGCGAAGGCGCACGTAGCCGAAACCGTAGCCGAAGCTGCCTGGAACTTGTTTGTGGCAATAGCTGCCAAGGGTTCTACACCGGCAATGAACAGCACCGGGAGCGTGATAAGGCCACCGCCGCCGGCGATAGCATCAAAAAAGCCGGCCATCAGTGCAACCAGTGCGAGTAGCAGAACAAACGTCAAGTCGATTTCGATCATGGGGTATTTCCTGTGCTCAACCACGGACCAGCAGCGGGTCTTCAGCGAGCACCAACGGTACGGCGAAGGGGGAGTATCCGAACTGACGGATAAGCAGGCGCCGGTTGTCCTGGACCTTGTCGCGGCCGTGCAAGGCTCGGCTGTTGTTGATCAACAGTGCGCTATCAGGTTGCAGGGCAAACGTCAGCGGTTGTGCAGTGCTCAGTGCTTTTTGAAAGGCGCTGAACGCGCGCGCCGCAGCGTTGCAGGCACGTTCATTCAGACTGAAGCGATAGCTGTTGTATCGAACAGAGAAACCACCATTGGGCTCGAACTGCAGCATTGAAACTGCTTTGCCAGCATTGCCCTGTCCCTGAGCGAAGCAGTCACTGCGTGTGAAGTCGAAAGACTTTGAAGTCAGCGCAAGTGTGTCCAGGTTACTCAAGCGTTCGATGATTTCCCGGAGTGGGAAGACATTCGTAGGTTCATTGGCGGGGTTCCAGCGCGCAGTGAGAATCAGTGCTGAGGGAGCAGGGGAGTGAGCGTTGCTGGCGTTTGTTGAGCAGTTGTAAGGTGCTTCAGTGTGTGGCCCTAAGCGCAAGCCCGCATGCGAGCTGGTTTCAACCTCCAGGCAGGGATCTTCGTCGGGTCGCGGGACGCGGCCACCGCCCTTGAAGTTGCCGACCAGGCGGACCTGTTTGCCATCGTTGTCGATATCGAAGGCGAAACTGCGGTGGCGTACGAGCTCCAGCAGCAGTTGATTGCGCGAGGCAAGGTATTGGCTGCGAGGGCTTTGCGCCAGGGCGGTAATGTCGGGTAGGTATTCTGGTATTGGCTCGTTGGCACAGTGCATCTGCCTGTACATCAAGGCAGATAGATGGCCTTCACTGAAGCGCCGGAGGAGCGCACGCTGTTCTTCACTCAAGGCTTTTTCGAGTTGATCGGCGAATATACGAGCCTGAAGTGCTACTCCTTTAGCCTCCGGTCCACCCAAATCAGCAAGGGTTTGGCTTGCAAAGGCTATGGCCTGGCTTTGCTCTGGGTAAAAATCCAGGTACGCAGCTTCGGAATGAGGCATTGAACGTTCCTTGTAGTTTTTTTGTGAGGCTCCCTGCCTGGCAAGTGGGGAGTCGACTATTCAATGCAGTTATGCCGATACGTGGAAGTCAGCCCATTCCTTGTGTGTCGTAGGAGATTTCTGCCTGTGGCGGTATTGAACGGTGAAACTGTGGAATCGCTCCCGCCTGCGGCATCCAACGGGGCCGGTGTTGGACTTCCCGGGCAGGAAACCGCAAAATAACCCCTTTACTCCATCAACCTCTCCGGATCTGCTGACTCTATGCGTATGCGCCTAATGCTGTTGGGTGGTGGCAATGCCCTCGGGCAAGCGCTGATTCGTCTTGGGGCCGAGGAGGACATCGCATTCCTGGCACCGCGCCCGCCCGAGAACGGCTGGGCGCCCTCAAGCCTCACTCAGCTGCTCGATGACCATCGCCCCGACGCGCTGGTCAACCTGGCCTATTACTTCGACTGGTTCCAGGCCGAGTCGGTCAGCGAGCAGCGCCTGGCCCAACAGGAGCGGGCGGTGGAGCGGTTGGCAGAGCTGTGCCAGCACCATCAGATCACCTTGGTGCAGCCATCCAGCTACCGTGTGTTCGATGGTTCGCGGGCCACGGCCTATAGCGAAAAGGACGAGCCAGTGCCGCTGGGCTTGCGTGGCCAGGCCCTTTGGCGCATCGAGCAGAGCGTGCGTGCGACCTGCCCGCAGCATGTGCTGCTGCGCTTTGGCTGGTTGCTGGATGAGAGTATCGATGGCGCGTTGGGCCGCTTCCTGACCCGTGCCGAGCAACCACAAGAGCTGCTGCTGGCCGATGATCGACGTGGCAACCCGACGCCGATCGATGATGCCGCCCGAGTGATCCTGTCGGTACTCAAGCAACTTGATTGCAATGCGCCGCTGTGGGGCACCTACCATTACGCCGGCAATGAGGCGACCACGCCGCTGGCGCTGGGCCAGGCGATCCTCGCCGAGGCCGGTCAATACCGCCAGCTGGCCGTGCAGGCCCCCACGGCGCAGGCCCATGCCGCGCGTCCGGATGCCAGCGAAGAGCCACAGCATGCGGTACTGGCCTGCAAGAAAATCCTTCATACCTTCGGTATCAAGCCGCGTGCCTGGCGCGCTGGCTTGCCACCTCTACTGGACCGGTTCTACCGCCATGGCTGACGCTGACGCCCCCATCCTGATCACCGGCGGTGCCGGCTTCATTGGCTCCCACCTGTGCGATGCGTTGTTGGACAAAGGTTACGCCGTACGCATTCTCGACGACTTCTCCACCGGCCGACGAAGCAATCTGCAGGTCGACCACCCCCGGCTGGAACTGATCGAAGGTGATGTTGCCGATGCCGGGCTGGTCACTCAGGCTGCGGCTGGTTGCCGTGCTGTGGTGCATCTGGCCGCGGTGGCCTCGGTTCAGGCCTCGGTCGAAGACCCGGTGCGTACTCACCAGAGTAACTTCATCGGTACCCTCAACGTTTGCGAAGCCATGCGCGTGCATGGGCTGCGTAGGGTGCTGTTCGCCTCCAGCGCAGCGGTGTACGGCAACAATGGTGAAGGGGAGTCGATTTCCGAAGACACACCCAAGGCGCCGTTGACACCTTATGCCGTGGACAAGCTGGCCAGTGAGCAGTACCTGGACTTCTACCGCCGCCAGCATGGCCTGGAGCCGGTGGTGTTCCGCTTCTTCAACATCTTCGGGCCACGGCAGGACCCTTCCTCACCGTATTCCGGGGTGATCAGCATCTTCTGCGAGCGTGCTGTACAGGGCTTGCCGATTACAGTGTTCGGT
Source organism: Pseudomonas sp. zjy_15 (assembly GCF_043101865.1). Taxonomy (NCBI): domain Bacteria; kingdom Pseudomonadati; phylum Pseudomonadota; class Gammaproteobacteria; order Pseudomonadales; family Pseudomonadaceae; genus Pseudomonas; species Pseudomonas sp. zjy_15. The sequence continues at coordinate 19,816 of NZ_JBICII010000103.1, read as the reverse complement.
GATGGCGAGCAGACGCGGGACTTCCTTTACGTGGGCGACCTGGTGCAGGTGATGGTGCAGGCACTGGAGCAGCCGCAGGTCGAGGAGGGGGCGGTGAACATCGGGCTGAACCAGGCGACCTCACTGAACCAGTTGCTGGCTGCGCTGGAGAAGGTTGTGGGGCGCTTGCCAGCGATCAGCTATGCGGCGGCGCGATCGGGTGATATCCGCCATTCGCGAGCGGATAACCAGCGGTTGTTGGCGCGGTTCGATTTTGCGCAGGTGACGCCGATGGTTGAAGGCCTGGCAAAGCTTCTCGGTAAAGGCTGAACCCCTCGGGGCTGCGCCGCGGCCCTGAAATCACCCATGCCGCACCCTTCTGCGCTGGCAATCTTCGGGATGTAAGGCCCGCCCATCCTGGCTGCGGACCTGCAATATCTCAAGCGCTTGCCCCGTCACGCCGTCCACCAGTTCCGAACGCGTTTCACCCGCCTCGAACAGAAACCGCTCCCCCCACTGCCTCAAACCAATCACCACTGGAAACACCGACCGCCCTTTATCGGTCAACACATATTCCTTGTAGGCACTGCCATCCGATGCCGGCTGTGTCATCAGTAACCCACTTTCCACCAACAGCTTTAGCCGCGAGGTGAGGATGTTCTTCGCCAGCCCCAGGTTCTTCTGAAATTCACTGAAACGCCGTAGGCCGTCAAAGGCATCGCGCAGGATCATCAGCGCCCAACGGTCACCCAGCACCTCCAGAGCCCGGGCCACGGGGCACTGCGCATTGTTTTCATCGAGCATGGGGCACGCCTGTCTTGATTATCTGGTTGCAGATTAAAACCACTTTTGTTAAATAGCCAGCGTGTGGTTTCAAATTGAAACCAGATTCCAGAGGCTTGCCCGATGATACCTTCGCTGACACGCTGGATAACCCTGTTGCTTGCCACCACCAGTGCGATGGCTGTGGCGACGGTGTACTTCGCTCAACCGCTGCTTGAGTCGATGGCTGCTGAGTTGGGGGTGGCGCAGCAGCAGATTGGCTGGGTAGTCGGCGCGACCCAGGCGGGCTACGCCCTGGGGCTGCTACTGATTGTGCCGCTCGGGGACTTGGTCGACCGTAAACGTCTGTTGCTTGGCCAGTTGCTGTTCTCGGCGCTTGCGCTGGTCGGCGTTGGCATGGCGCCGAACTGGGCAATATTGCTGCTGGCTCTGGCTATCACCGGGTTGATGGCCGTCATGGTGCAGGTGATGGTGGCTCATGCCGCGAGCCTGGCCTCACCTGGCCAGCAAGGGCAGGCGGTAGGCACTGTCACCAGTGGTGTGGTGCTGGGCATTCTGCTGGCACGGCTGGCTTCGGGCGGGCTTGCCGACCTGGCCGGTTGGCGAAGTGTGTACCTGGTCGCCGCAGGGCTCTTGATGTTGTTGGCGCTGGTGCTGTGGCGCAGTCTGCCCGGCGGGCAGCCGATGAGGAGCCGGCCGCGTTACCGGGCGCTGATCATGGCCCAGTTCAGTTTGTATCGGCACGACAGGTTGCTGCGCCAGCGCGGCGTGTTCGGTGTATTGATCTTCGCTGCATTCAGCGTGCTTTGGAGCGCCATGGTCATGCCGCTAAGCGCTGCGCCGCTGGCGCTGAGCCATACCGAGATCGGCCTGTTTGGCCTGGCAGGTGTCGTGGGTACGCTGGCGGCTTCGCATGCCGGGCGTCTGGCCGACCATGGGCGGGGTGAGCGTACAACCGGGGTGTCGTTGGCCCTGCTGACGTTGTCGTGGCTGCCAACAGCGTTCGTCGAGCATTCATTGCTGGCCTTTGTGCTGGGTGTGCTGATGCTGGATTTTGCCGTGCAGGCAGTGCATGTCACCAACCAGAGCCTGTTGCTGACCGGACGTGGTGCGATGGCTAGCCGTTTGATCGGCGCCTACATGTGTTGCTATTCGCTGGGCAGCGGTTTGGGGGCGGTGTTGGCGAGCTGGGTGTTTGCACACTGGGGCTGGGTTGCGGTGTGTGGGCTTGGCATGGGCATCAGTGCCGCCGCGCTGTGCTACTGGCTATGGCTGCAGCGCGCGAGGGCGGCCGAGGCCGCCCTGCAATGTTCAGGTCAGAACTTGTAGCCTAGGCCGACCATGTATACCCACGGGTCGACGTCGACGTCGACCTTGGTCTTGCTGTAGCCAAGGGCGGTCGGGCCGTTGACGCTGGCCTTGGTGTCGATGTCGACGTACCAGACCGAGGCGTTTACCAGCAGGTTGTCGGTCAGCATGTAGTCCATGCCCAGTTGGCCGGCGATACCTACCGAATCCTGCAGCTTGAGGTTGCTGAAGCCTTGTTGCTTGCGTGCGCTGCTCAAGTCTTCGTCAAAGAACAGGGTGTAGTTGATACCGACGCCAGCGTACGGCTGGAAGCGCGAATTTGGCTCCATTGGGTAGTACTGCAGCGACAGCGTCGGCGGCAGTTGCTTGATGTCCGCCAGCTTGCCGTCCAGCCCGCCGCCCAGACCTTTTACGGCGACAGTGTGCTTGAACGGGGTAGCTGCCAGCAGCTCCAGGCCGATGTGGTCGGTGAGCATGTAGGCAAAGGTCAGGCCCAACTGGGTATCGCTGTCCAGGGTCGCCTTGGTGCCCGACACCTTGTTACCGTCGAACTTGAGGTCGCCGCTGCTCTCGTTCGGGGCGGTGGTGATGGCGCCTGCGCGCAGGATCATGTCCCCCGCCTGATAGGCGTGGGCGGCAGGGGCGGCGAGCGCAAGGGCCACAAGCGAGGCACCCAGCAAGGACTTGTTCATGGAAGCTCCCAAAGGACGTTATTAATCGAGTAGTCCAATGGTACGGAGCTGGTTAAACGGAAAGTTTGACCCAGCTCAACGAAGCGTCTTCACGAATTCGAAACAGTTCTCATCTCAGCTCATAAGCGTAGATTTTCTCGGCTTCCATTTGGTAGCCAGCGTCGGCCAGCTCGCTGCTGGAAGCTCTAACCTGCATCTTTCCCTCGATCCAGTAGGGCTGGTAGAGGTCTTCGACGCGCACGCCCATCTCGCTGAAAATATGCACGATCTGGTTCGGTGGTGGCGGCGGCACGTGGATGCACGCGCCATAGTAAGGGACCAGCAGGAATTCGGTGGTGCGGCCTTCCTCGCTGACCTCCAGGGGCACGATGTAGCCGGGCAGTTTGACCTGTTGGCCGTCGAGGCTTTTTACCACTGGCGCGTCGGGCGCCTGCTGGCGCGCGGGCGGGGCGGATTCGGCAGACAATGCGCTGCTGAGCTGTGACATGTCGTGCAGCGGAGCCAGTTGCGGCGGGATGACCGGTGCACCTTCAGGGATCAGCGCGGGCCAGTCCAGCTCCTTGGGTTCGGCGGCCCACAGAGGCATCGCTACCAGCAACAGCAGGGCCAGCAGCATGTGCATTGCCGGCCTCTTCGCGGGCATGCCCGTTCCCATAGGTACTGCACAAGGTCCGAAGCCTGCGGGGCTCCCTGTGGGAGCGGGCGTGCCCGCGAGGCAGGCGGTGAGGTGTTTGATCATTACGCGCACTCAGAGGTGGATGGACAGGCCGTCGGCCAGCGACTGGCGGTAAGCCCGCCACGCCGGCACGCTGCCCATCAGCAACGCGGCCCCCATGATGATAGCCAGCAAGGCCCATTCATGAGTACTTGGCAGAGCCAGTGGCAAATACAAACCATAGTTGGCCTGCACATACCCCTGTGCCAGGGCGATACCCGCATATAGCAAGCCAAGCCCTGCCACGATACCGACCGACGCCAGTGACAGTGCTTCCAGTACCAGCAACCCTGCAATATGCCAAGGCCGGGCCCCGACCGAGCGCAAGATCGCCATTTCTCGGCGGCGTTCGTTGAGGCTGGTGAGAATCGCCGTGAGCATGCCGATCAAACCGGTCAGCACCACGAATAGTGACACCACGAACAATGCCTGCTCTGCGGTGCCCATCAGGCTCCACAGCTCTTGCAGGGCGACCCCAGGCAGGATCGCCAGCAACGGCTCGCTGCGGTATTCGTTGATTTCCCTCTGCAGACTGAAGGTTGCGATCTTGCTGTTCAGGCCAAGCATGAATGCAGTGATGGCAGCAGGTTGCAGGTCCATCGTACGGGCCTGCTCGGCGCTGATGCGCCCGGCGCCACGGGCGGGTACGCCGTTGTGCCAGTCGATATGGATCGCCTCCATGCCGCCCAGGCTGATATGCAAGGTGCGGTCGACAGGTGTGCCGGTGCGCTTGAGTATGCCGACCACGGTAAACGGCTTGTCGTCGTGCTTGACCAGACTGATTGCGGCCACACCGTGGGCCAGCACCAGCCTGTCACCCAGCTTGTAGTGCAATGCCTCGGCCACTTCGGCGCCGAGCACCACCTCGAAGGGGTCGTTGGCAAACTCTCGCCCCTGGCTCAGTTGCAGATGCTGGCGGCGGCCGTACTGGTAATGGCTGAAGTAATCTGTGGTGGTGCCCATCACTCTGTAGCCGCGGTGCGAATCGCCCAGCGAGATCGGGATTGCCCACTTCACCCGTGGGTCCTGTGCATAGTGCTGGAAGCTGTCCCAGCGGATGTTATTGGTCGCGTTGCCAATGCGGAACACCGAATACAGCAGCAGGTTCACCGAGCCAGAGCGTGCGCCGACGATCAGGTCGGTGCCGCTGATGGTGCTGGCGAAGCTGGCACGGGCTTCGGTACGGACCCGCTCAACAGCCAGCAGCAGGCACACCGACAGGGCAATGGCGAAGGCGGTCAGAAAAGCGGTGAAGCGGCGGTTGGCCAGGCTGGCCAAGGCAAGGCGGAGCAGGTACATCAGGCCTCCCGGGGCTTGGCGGCACGGTTCAGTTCAGCAAGCGACAGGTGGCGGTCGAACAGCGGTGCCAGGCTCTGGTCGTGGCTGACGAACAGCAGGCTGGCACCGGCGGCGCGGCACTCATCGAACAGCAGGCGGATGAACGCTTCGCGGGTGTCTGCATCCAGAGCCGAGGTCGGTTCGTCGGCAATCACCAGCTCAGGCTGGCCGATCAGTGCGCGGGCGGCGGCGACCCGCTGCTGCTGGCCGATCGACAGGCTGTCGGCGCGGCGGGCAAGCATGGCAGGGTCGCCCAGGCCCAGGTGGGTCAGCAGCGTGCTGGCCGCCTGGTCAACACTGCCATGGCGCTGCTCGGCGCGTGCCTTGCGGCTGCGCGAGAAGCGGCAGGGCAGCTCGACGTTTTCACGTACCGAGAGGAACGGCAGCAGGTTGAACTGCTGAAAGATGTACCCTGTGTGATCGACCCGAAAACGATCGCGGGCGCCCTGGCTCAGGCTGCCGAGGTCCTGGCCGAGCAGCTGGATGCGACCCTTGTCCGGCACGTTCACCCCGCCCAGCAGGCCCAGCAAGGTCGTCTTGCCACTGCCGCTGGGGCCTTTGAGAAACAGTGCCTCACCAGCGTCCAGGCGCAATGCCGGAATATCCAGCAGCGGCGGGTGGCCTGGCCAGGCGAACACCAGGTCATGCAGATCGATCAACGGCTGGTTCATTCAGAAGGCGACCGCTGCCTTGGCCGGCGTGGATTCCAGGCCTTTCTGGCCATTGGGACCGATCAGTTGCACGTTGATTTTCTGGGTGGCGGGGAAGGCCTTGAACAGCGGCGCCAGGTCCAGCTGGGTCAGTTTGTCGGGGTTGGCGCAGGTCAGCTGATAATGGGCGCCGATGTCGCTGTGCTGATGGCCGTGTTCGTGTTCGTGTTCATGCTCGTCACCATCGTCATCGGCCTTCGAAGCGTCACCGAACAGAGGGCTTTCCAGCGCCTGCTGCTCTTCCTTGCAGTCTGCGGCAGCAGAAAGGTCGAACAGCTTCAGTGGTTGTTCAAGTTGCTGGCGCACGGCGGCAACTTTGGCCTTGTCGGCATCGCTGCTGGCGGCATGCTCGAAGCCGACCAGGTTCATTGCCGGGCTGTCCAGCTCCAGTTCCAGGGTATTGCCATCGAGTACCGCGTTGAGCTTGGCCACGCCATGCTCGTGGGCGCCGAGCGAGCCGTGGGCGTGGTCATGATCATGGTCATCGTGGGCATGGGCAACGGCCAGTGGCAGCAAAGCGAAGGGCAGGGCGAGCAGCAGGCGACGCATGGACGACTCCGGAGCGGGCTGAAAGATTCGGTTATGTTATAACAACTTTTCTGCTTGCCGCCAGTCTGTGTGGCACAGGTTTCATGTTGCGGTAGCATGGCTGCATTGACGTGAGTTCAAGGAATGCATCATGAGAGTTCGTGGACAGATTGGTGACTGGCCGGTGGACCTGACCATCGAGCTTACGCCTGAAGAGTGGGCGCAGTTGGGGCGGCAGACCGAGGTGCCGGTGGTAGCCCAGGCGGCTGCGACAGCAGCGGTGGCCGGGCCGCGCCAGAATGACGCTCAGTGGGCTGCGGCGCGTGATGTGTTGCGCCTGGCAGGACAGATGAGCGGGCCGGAATTGCTGGACCGGCTGGAAGGGTTGGCCGGGAGTACGGCGGCGGGCAAACGGCTGCTGGTGCGTTTGCGGCACAGCAGTGAGGTCAAGGTGGAGAGTGGCGTGGATGCGCCGGTTTATCACTGGGTCGGGTGAGCGCTGTCTTGCTCAAAATCTGAAAAGTCTGCGCGGTCGCCCGTAGGAGCGGGTTTACCCGCGAACACCGGCAGAGCCGGTGCCATCCACTGTGTCGGTTTCTTCGCGGGCATGCCCGCTCCCACAGGTCCAGCGCAGGCTTCAAGGTCACTCAGAACATTGCCGCCGACAGCTTGCGACGATAAACACCAACCAGCGGGTGATCGCCACCCAGCAAATCGAACACCTGCAACAGCGCCTTTTGCGGCAGCCCGTTCTCGTAGCCACGGTTACGCTGGAACAGCTTCAGCAGCCCTTCCAGCGCCGCCTCGTACTGCTGGCGCGCCAGTTGCTGAATGCTCAGCTGATAAGCCGCCTCGTCGTCTTGCGGGTTCTGCGCCAGGCGGCTTTTAAGGTCAGCCACTTCCGGCAGGCTGGCAGCCTGGCGCAGGAAGGTCAGCTGGGCCTTGGCACCGGCCAGTGCAGCTTTGTGTTCGTCAGTCTTGACCGCATCCAGCACCACTTGCGCTTCGCCCAGCTCGCCACGCTCGGCCAGGCAGCGGGCATACAGGATCAGCGCTTCGGCATTGCTGTTGTCCTCACCCAGCAGCGCCTGCAACAGCGCTTCGGTTTCGGCAAAACGGCTTTCGGCAAACAGCGCCTTAGCCTGTTCCAGTGGCGAGGCGGTGGGCGCGGCTGGCATTTGTACATGCGGCTCGAGCATGGCGCGGATCGCCGACTCCGGTTGTGCCCCGGCAAAACCGTCAACCGGCTGGCCGTCCTTGAACAGCACCACTGTCGGCAGGCTGCGGATGCCGAACTGGGCAACCACCTGTTGCTCCACGTCGCAGTTGATCTTGGCCAGCAGCAGTTCGCCCTGGTAACCCTCGGCAATCTTTGCCAGCAATGGCATCAGCGCCTTGCACGGCGCGCACCACTCGGCCCAGAAGTCTACCAGCACCGGCTTGTGGAAGGAGTTCTCGATCACCAGTTGCTGGAAGGTGGTATCGGTGGCGTCGAAAATGTAAGGCGTGTCTTGGGTCATCGCGACTCTCGCAAACTCGTGTATGGCAACACTATAAGGTGTCGCGGCTGGCGTGGTACAGGCTGACCCGGCGGAATTCGTGTGGCTCGGCCAGGTCCGGCAGGGTCAGTGCTTCGAGCACGCCCAATTGCTGGTACAACGGGTGGCGAAAGTCACGTACTCGCGAGTCGGCCACCAGGGCCTGGCGACCGCGGCTCAGGAAGGCATCCAGCAGCGGCAGGTTGGCGCGGTCGTACAGCACATCGGCAACCAGGATCAGGTCGAAGCGGTCTTCCTCGGCAAAGAAATCGCTGCTGTAGCTTAGTGTCACCCCGTTCAGTGCTGCATTCGCACGGCAGGCATCGAGGGCCAGCGGGTCGAGGTCGCAGGCCACCACTTCCAGTGCACCGGCGCGTGCAGCAGCAATGCCGGCGATGCCAGAGCCGGCGCCAAAGTCCAGCACGCGCTTGCCCGCCACCCACTCCGGGCGTTCGGCCAGGTAGCGGGCCATTGCCAGTCCACTGGCCCAGCAGAAACTCCAATAGGGGGGCTCTTCAAGAATGCGCCGGGTTTCTTCGCTGCTGAAGGCGCGATCCATGTTCTGGTCGTCGATCAGCCATAGCTTCAGGTCGCAATCGGGCAGTTCGCTGACGATCAGGCGCGCTTCGCCGATCAGGCCGCTGAGGGCCTGTTGCAGGGCCAGCGGCGCCACTTACGGCGCCTTCTCGAAACGCAGCGGGCCTGTGGCCTGGGTCTGTGCCTGGATAATGCGCACAGGGGGCAGGTGCATGATCAGCTGGCCAGAGTTGCTGGCGCGGCCACGCAGTTCGACTCGGGCACCGGGCGGGAAGGCTTCGGGGTTGAAACGCAGGTGGTAGGGCAGTGCCTGGCCAGTACCGGTCAGCTTGCTGCTTGCCAGCAGGCGCTGCGGACGGTCGCGTTCGTCGATGACCAGCAAGGCCAGTTCCACGTCGGCACCTGCCGGGATTTCCAGCAAGGTGCCGCTCAGCTCGCGCTGGTAGGCCGGCAGCGGACCCGGTACTTCGGCCTTGGCCGAGCGGGCAGGGGCGGGCGCCGGGTTGTCGGTCTTTGGCCTGTCGCTGCCGCAGGCGGCAAGCAGACCGGCGCAGCACAGCACGACGAGCGCTCGGTAGTGCATGGGGGAGTCCTTCACGGGCATATTTCCCATGGATGTTAACCCCTTTGGCTTGTCTTGCCAGTGCAATGCGCTACCATGGCCCTCCCTTTTTTTGTTGCCTGCCACCATGCACTGTCCCTTTTGCGGTGCCAACGACACCAAGGTCATCGACTCTCGCCTCGTCGCCGAGGGCGAGCAGGTGCGCCGCCGCCGTGAATGCGTGGCCTGCGGCGAGCGCTTCACCACCTTCGAAACCGCCGAGCTGGTGCTGCCCCGGCTGATCAAGCAGGACGGCACGCGTCAGCCCTTCGACGAAGAAAAGCTGCGCGCCGGCATGCAGCGGGCGCTGGAAAAGCGTCCGGTCAGCGTCGAGCGCCTGGAAGCCGCGCTGGCGCACATCAAGAGCCGGCTGCGAGCCACTGGCGAACGCGAAGTCAAATCGCTGGTGGTCGGTGAAATGGTCATGGCCGAGTTGCGCAAACTCGATGAAGTGGCCTATATCCGCTTTGCCTCGGTGTACCGGCGCTTCCAGGACCTCGACGAGTTCCGCGAAGAAATCGACCGTCTGGCCCGTGAGCCAGCTAAAGAGTGAACATGCCCAGCCAAGCCGCCATCCTAGACGCCCACTACATGGCCCGCGCGCTGGAGCTGGCGCGCAAAGGCCTGTACACAACCCACCCGAACCCGCGGGTCGGCTGCGTGATCGTACGTGATGGCGAGGTGGTTGGCGAAGGCTGGCACGTACGCGCCGGCGAGCCGCATGCCGAAGTGCATGCCCTGCGTCAGGCGGGTGAACTTGCCCGCGGGGCTTGTGCCTACGTCACCCTGGAACCATGCAGCCACCATGGCCGTACGCCGCCGTGTGCCGAAGCGCTGGTCAAGGCCGGCGTGGCGCGTGTAGTAGCCGCCATGCAGGACCCTAACCCGCAAGTGGCGGGACAGGGCCTGCGGCGCCTGGCCGAAGCCGGAATCGAAGTGGCCAGCGGGGTGCTCGAAGCCGAGGCTCGCGCCCTCAACCCAGGCTTCCTCAAGCGCATGGAGCATGGCCTGCCGTTCGTTCGCGCCAAGCTGGCCATGAGCCTGGATGGCCGCACCGCCATGGCCAGTGGTGAAAGCCAGTGGATCACCGGCCCGGCCGCCCGCTCGGCGGTACAGCGCCTGCGCGCCCGTTCCAGCGTGGTGCTGACCAGCGCCGCCAGTGTACTGGCCGATAACGCACGCATGACCGTGCGTGGCGCCGAGCTGGGTCTGGATGCCGAAACCACTGCCCAGGCACTCAGCCGCACACCCTTGCGAGTGTTGGTCGATGGCCGCCTGCGCCTGCCACTGGCTGCGCCGTTCTTCCAGGCCGGCCCGGCTCTGGTGGTGACTGCTGTCGCAGATGACCCGCGCTATGCCGCTGCCGGCCACGAATTGCTCAGCTTGCCGGGCGACAATGGCCAGGTCGACCTTGCGGCGCTGCTGCAGGCCCTGGCCGCCCGCGGCGTAAACGAAATCCTGCTGGAAGCTGGCGCTGGCCTGGTGGGTGCCTTTGCCAGGCTGGGCCTGGTCGATGAGTTCCAGCTGTTCGTCGCCGGCACCTTCCTCGGCTCCCACGCCCGCCCATTACTGGACTGGCCACTGGAAAAGATGAGCGAGGCGCCGCGGCTGAAAATTACCGAAATGCGCGCAGTGGGCGATGACTGGCGGGTCACTGCCATCCCCCTGCCGGCGCCCGGCGTATAATGCCGGGCTTGCCCTGCGCAAACCGTTTTTGAGGAAGACCCCATGTTCACCGGCATCATCGAATCCATTGGCACCATCCGCAGCCTGACCCCCAAGGGTGGTGACGTGCGCGTCTACGTAGAAACCGGCAAGCTCGACTTGGGGGACGTCAAACTCGGCGACAGCATCGCCGTCAACGGTGTATGCCTTACGGCCGTAGAGCTGCCGGGCGACGGCTTCTGGGCCGATGTCAGCGTCGAAACCCTCAAGCGCACCGCCTTCATCGACCTCAAGAGCGGCAGCAAGGTCAACCTGGAGAAAGCCCTGACGCCCACCACCCGCCTGGGCGGGCACCTGGTCAGCGGCCACGTCGACGGGGTCGGCGAAATCATTTCGCGCAGCGATAACGCTCGCGCCATCCAGTTCCGCGTGCGTGCACCGAAGGAACTGGCCAAGTACATCGCCCACAAGGGTTCGATCACCGTCGACGGCACCAGCCTGACGGTCAACGAGGTCAATGGCGCCGAGTTCGAGCTGACCATTGTCCCGCACACTCTGTCCGAAACCATCATGGCCGATTACCGTGCAGGGCGTCGGGTAAACCTTGAGGTCGACCTGCTGGCCCGTTACCTGGAGCGCTTGCTACTGGGTGACAAGGCCGCCGAACCGAGCAAGGGCAGTGGCATTACCGAAAGCTTCCTGGCCGCCAATGGCTTCTTGAAATCCTGATTGAGAAGGGGGTGCCGCGTGGCGCTCAACAGCATCGAAGAACTGGTCGAAGACATCCGCCAGGGCAAAATGGTCATCTTGATGGATGACGAAGACCGTGAGAACGAAGGCGATATCATCATGGCGGCCGAATGCTGCCAGCCCGAGCACATCAACTTCATGGCCAAGCACGCCCGTGGCCTGATCTGCATGCCGATGACCCGCGAGCGTTGCGAAACGCTGAAGCTGCCGCTGATGGCACCGCGCAACGGCTCGGGCTTCGGCACCAAGTTCACCGTGTCGATCGAAGCCGCCGAAGGCGTCACCACCGGTATTTCCGCCGCCGACCGCGCACGCACTGTGCAGGCTGCTGCTGCCAAGGACGCCAAGGCCGAAGACATCGTCAGCCCAGGTCACATCTTCCCGCTGATGGCCCAGCCAGGCGGTACGCTGGCGCGTGCCGGCCACACCGAAGCCGCCTGTGACCTGGCGCGCATGGCCGGTTTCGAGCCAAGCGGCGTGATCTGCGAAGTGATGAACGACGACGGCACCATGTCGCGCCGCGCCGAACTGGAAGTGTTCGCCGCCGAGCACGGCCTGAAGATCGGCACCATCGCCGACCTGATCCACTACCGCATGATCCACGAACGCACCGTGCAGCGTGTTTCCGAGCAATCGGTGGAGAGCGAGCTGGGTGAGTTCAACCTGGTCACCTACCGTGACGCGGTCGAAGGCGACGTGCACATGGCCTTGACCCTGGGCAAGATCTGCGCCGAAGAGCCGACCTTGGTACGGGTACACAATATGGACCCACTGCGTGACCTGCTGCTGGTCAAACAGCCAGGTCGCTGGAGCCTGCGCGCGGCCATGGCCGCCGTGGCCGAGGCCGGCAGCGGTGTGGTCTTGCTGCTGGGCCACCCACTGGACGGCGACGTGCTGCTGGCGCACATCCGCGAAAGTGCGGGCGATGCGCCGACCAAGGCCCCGACCACCTACAGCACTGTGGGTGCCGGTTCGCAGATCCTGCGCGACCTCGGCGTGCGCAAGATGCGCCTGATGAGTTCGCCGATGAAGTTCAACGCGATATCCGGATTCGATCTGGAAGTTGTAGAATACGTGCCCTCCGAGTGACTTGAGGCGGCATTGACGCCCTCTGCTCGAGTCCAGACCCCTGTCGAGGCCGCTTGTATGCGGCCTCGCTCTTGAAGATGAGAATATCGGAATGACCCTGAAGACCATCGAAGGTACCTTCATCGCCCCCAAAGGTCGCTATGCTTTGGTGGTTGGCCGCTTCAACAGCTTCGTTGTCGAAAGCCTGGTAAGCGGTGCCGTTGACGCCCTGGTACGCCATGGTGTCAGCGAAAGCGACATCACCATCATCCGTGCCCCGGGTGCATTCGAGATCCCGCTGGTGGCACAGAAGGTCGCCCAGCAAGGCGCCTACGACGCGATCATCGCCCTGGGCGCCGTGATCCGTGGCGGTACCCCGCATTTCGAATACGTGGCGGGCGAATGCACCAAGGGCCTGGCCCAGGTGTCCATGGAGTTCGGTGTTCCGGTGGCCTTCGGCGTACTGACCGTCGACTCCATCGAGCAAGCCATCGAGCGTTCTGGCACCAAAGCCGGCAACAAAGGTGCTGAAGCTGCCCTGTCCGCACTGGAAATGGTCAGCCTGCTGGCGCAGTTGGAGGCCAAGTGATTAGCGACGAAAGCGATCGTTTCAACCCGCGCGATCCAAAACCTGCGGATGCCGGCAAGCCCTCGAAGAGCGCCAAGCGCCGCGAAGCCCGCAAGCTCGCGACCCAGGCCCTCTACCAGTGGCACATGGCCCAGCATTCGCTGAACGAGATCGAAGCGCAGTTCCGGGTGGATAACGATTTCACCGATGTCGACGGTGCCTATTTCCGCGAGATCCTGCATGGGGTCCCGGCAATCAAGGGCGAAATCGACAAGGCGCTGGTGCCTTGCATGACCATCGCACTGGAAGAGCTCGACCCGGTCGAGCTGGCCGTGCTGCGCCTGTCCACCTGGGAGCTGATCAAGCGCGTCGACGTGCCGTACCGCGTCGTGATCAACGAAGGTGTGGAACTGGCCAAGGTCTTCGGTGCCACTGACGGCCACAAGTTCGTCAACGGCGTACTGGACAAGCTCGCCCCGGCGCTGCGTGAAGCAGAAGTCAAGGCGAACAAGCGCTGATCCTGGCGCTGCCTGGCCATGGGTGAGTTCGAGCTGATCAACCATTACTTCGCCGCTGCGCCTTGTGCGCAGGGCGGCGAGGGCGTGGCGCTGGGTATCGGTGACGACTGCGCCCTGCTGGACCTTCCCCCCGGTGAGCAACTGGCGGTGTCGACCGATACCCTGGTCGCCGGGGTGCACTTTCCTGCTGTTTGCGATCCGTTGCTGCTTGGCCAGCGTTCGTTGGCCGTGGCGGCCAGTGACCTGGCAGCCATGGGTGCGACTGCAATCGGCTTTACCCTCGCACTGACCCTGCCTGACGTTGGCCCTGACTGGCTGGCGGCCTTTGCCGACGGCCTTGGTCGCATGGCCCACCGTTGTCGCATGAGCCTGATCGGTGGTGACACTACGCGCGGCCCGCTGAGTATCACTGTGACCGTGTTCGGCCGCGTGCCAGCTGGCCAGGCCTTGCGCCGCAGCGGTGCAAGGCCGGGTGACCTGTTGTGTGTCGGTGGTTCGCTGGGCAAGGCCGCCGGTGCATTGCCGCTGGTGCTGGGTGAGCGCGAGGCGCCTGCCGCGCAGGCCGAACCGCTGCTGGCCCATTACTGGTCACCGATGCCGCAGCTCACACTCGGTGCCCTGCTGCGTGGCCGGGCCACGGCGGCGCTGGACATCTCCGACGGGTTGCTCGCCGACTGTGGGCATATTGCCAAGGCATCCGGTGTCGCGTTGGAGGTGAACCTGGCGCAAGTGCCAGTGTCTCCTGCTCTGGAGGCCTTCCTCGGCCGGGAAGCAGCGGTGAAGGCGGCGCTTACCGGTGGCGACGACTACGTACTGGCCTTCACCTTGCCACCCGAGGCGCTGGCGCCCTTGGCAGCCTTCGATTTTATCGAAGTGCATACCGTCGGCCGTGTGCTCGAAGGGCAAGGCGTGACCTTGCGCGACGCGCAGGGCCAGGACATCACTCCCGTTCAGCGGGGCTATCAACACTTCAGGGAGATACCGTGACCGATCACCCCAATCAGGTGCCTGCGGAGTTCGTTCCGCCTTCGGTCTGGCGCAACCCGTGGCACTTCATCGCTTTTGGCTTTGGTTCTGGCACCTTGCCCAAGGCGCCGGGTACCTGGGGCTCGCTGGTGGCCATACCGTTCATCCCGCTGTGGCAGATGCTGCCCGACTGGGGTTACTGGCTGTTGCTCGGCGTGAGCATGCTGTTTGGCTTCTGGTTGTGTGGCAAAGTTGCCAATGACTTGCGCGTACACGACCATGAAGGCATTGTCTGGGACGAGATTGTCGGCATGTGGATCACCCTCTGGCTGGTGCCGGAGGGCTGGCAGTGGCTGTTGGCAGGGTTCCTGCTGTTCCGCTTCTTCGACATCCTCAAGCCGTGGCCGATCCGCTGGATCGACCGCCATGTGCACGGGGGCGTCGGCATCATGCTCGACGATATCCTGGCCGGCGTGTTTGCCTGGCTGGGCATGCAGGTTCTGGTGTGGGCGGTTGCCTGAAACAGGGAGTGCGTGAATGGCCATAAGGACTGTACTGCTGGCAATGCTGCTGAGTGTTGCCCCGTGGGTGGCGGCTGCCGAGAGCATGCCGAAACAGATCCATCTGGTTAGCGAGGAGTGGCTCGACTACACCAACGCCGACGGTACCGGGGTGGCCTGGGATGTGCTGCGCAAAGTGTTCGAGCCGGCCGGAGTCGAGGTGGTCACCCAGAGCGCGCCCTACAGCCGGGCGGTTGGCCTGGTCAGGCGCGGCGAGGCTGATGCCTGGGTTGGCTCGTACAAGGAAGAAAACGACGACAATCTGTACCCGCGCTGGCACTTCGACATGGACCATATCTATGCCTTGGGGCTGGCCAGCAAGCCTGCGCCTACGCTGGAGACCATCGGCAAGTACCGGTTGGCCTGGGTGCGTGGCTATGATTACGGCAGCTACTTGCCCAATGTGCACGAGTTCCGCGAAATCCAGCGTCGCGAGGGCATTTTGCCGATGCTCGAGCATGACCGGGTGGACTACTACATCGACGCACTGACCGAGGTGGACTACGTGCTCGGGCAAGCCCCCCAGCCCGAGCGCTTTCGGCGTACCCATGTGGCCGAGTTGCCGTTGTACCTGGCCTTTGCCCGTAACGACCAGGCCAGGGCCCTGCGCGATCTGTTCGACAAGCGCATGAAAGAGCTGGTACGTAGCGGCGAACTGAAGCCGATTTTCGAGCACTGGAAACAGCCCTATCCGTTCAACGCGGACAGTCGCCCGCACTGAGGCCGAATACATTGAGGTAGATCGCGGTTCTCTGTGGCAGCGGGCTTGTGATTGAGCGGTGGCTTTCAATAAGTATCGAACTTTTCGATCTTAACCCACCGTATACAGCCAGCCCACATCCCCCAACCTGCTGATACAATCGGCCCACGAGAAAATTCCTACTTATTCCAGGAGCACAACGTGCCCGTCGTCTTTGTTGCCGCCTCTAAACTCCCGACGCCCTTCGCGACCTTCACCATGCATGGCTTCCTCGACGAAGCTACAGGCCGTGAGCATGTGGTGCTCAGCCTGGGTGATATCGCGGACGGCCAGCCGGTACTGGGGCGCCTGCATTCCGAGTGCCTGACCGGCGATGCACTGTTCAGCCAGCGCTGCGACTGCGGCTCGCAGCTTGAAGCCGCGCTGCAGGCCATCGCCCGCGAAGGCCGTGGGGTGCTGTTGTACCTGCGTCAGGAAGGCCGTGGCATCGGCCTGCTGAACAAGATACGCGCCTACGAGCTGCAAGATGGCGGCGCCGACACCGTCGAAGCCAACGAGCGCCTGGGCTTCGCTGCCGACCAGCGTGACTACGCCATATGCCTGCCGATGCTCGAGCACCTGGGCGTCAAGTCGCTGCGCCTGATGACCAACAATCCGCGCAAGGTCAAAGCCCTGACCGACATGAACATCGTGGTTGCCGAGCGTGTGCCGCTGCACACCGGGCATAACCCGCACAACCGCTACTACCTGGCGACCAAGGCCGGCAAGTTGGGCCACATGCTGGGCAACGAACACCAGGGCGAGGTGCCCCAGGCGTGACCCGCGCCGAGGTCAAGCGGCGCCTGGCACTGGCCTGGTGGCAGTACCTGGCGGTGGGCCTGGTACCGTTGCCAGTCATGGCTTGGGCCTTTGGGGGAGGCGATGCGCTGCCTCCGGTGTTGGCCATGCCGCTATTCATCGCCGGTGCGGCCACCATGTTTCTCAGCCTGCCGCGCTTCGGCGCCTATAAGCGCGCACTTATTGCCACCTCCAAAGTGCTCGGTACGGGTGAAGAGCCCACTGCCTGGATCGAACTGGCACGGGTACGGCGCGTGGCCATGCTGTATGCCTGCTTCCCGGCTTGGGTCGCCGCACTGTCGGTGCTGGTCGGCCTGGAGGCGGTGCCGCAGATCCTGCTCGCATTGTCGACGGTTGTAGTGCTGTACCTCTATCGCATTCCGCGCCAGTTGGGCTGATGCGACTGCTACCTGGCCTGCTGGCGTTGTTCGCCTGCACCGTACAGGCTGCCGAACCGCTGCGTGTCGTCAGCCTGGCCCCCTCGATGAGCGAGATCATGCTTGAGCTGCAGGCCGACGACCTGCTGGTGGGCGTGCTGGATGGCGGCGACCGGCCGGCTGCGCTGCGCCACTTGCCTTCGGTCGGGCGCCAGGGGCAACTGGACATGGAGCGCCTGCTCAGCCTGCGCCCCGATCTGTTGCTGCTGTGGCCAGGCAGTGTGCCACCGGCCCAGCGTGACCAACTCAAGCGCCTGGGTATTGCCACCTTCAGCGCCGAACCCCATGACATCGACCAGTTGATTGAGCAGATCGAGGCCATTGCCGGGCGTATCGGGCGGGCCGAGCAGGGCCATTCGTACGCGCGAGCCCTGCGTGAGCGGCTGCAGCAGCTGCGCCAACAGTATCGGCGTGACGAGCCCTTGCAGGTGTTTTATCAAGTCTGGGATCGGCCGCTGTACACGCTCGGTGGCCGCCAGGTGGTGACCGACGCCTTGGCCGTGTGCGGGGCGCGCAATGTGTTCGCTGACCTTGCCCAGCCCGCGCCGCAAGTGAATGTGGAGTCCGTGCTGCTGCGTAATCCGCAGGTCATCCTGGCAGCCGATGAGGCGCAACTGGCCAGCTGGAAGGCCTGGCCGCAGATTCGGGCGGTTGCTGATGGGCGCCTGCTGGTGGTGCCGGACAAAGGGCTGGAGCGTCCCAGCGGGCAGATGATCGAAGCCACCGCCCGCTTGTGTGCGTTGCTGGACGCTAAAGCGCCGGCGTCCAGGTGACGCTGAAGAGCACAGTGCGGCCTTCTTCGCGGTAAGGGTGATACGTGCCCTCGTAGCTGTAAAGGGCGCGGCTGTAGTTGCGGTCCAGCAGGTTATCCAGTTTGGCTTCGAGTTCCAGTTCATCGCTAGCCGCCCAACTGCCGCGCAAACCAAGCAGGCCATAGCCACCGATGCGGTTACGGTTGGCCTCATCGTCATAACTGCTGCTGACCGCCTGCCAGCTGGCACCCACGCTGAAACGCCCGAACTCACGGTCAAGGTCCAGGCTCAAGGAGCGGCGGGCTCGGCGGGCGAGGGTATGGCCGGTCTCGCGGTCGCGTGGGTCGATCAGCGCCAGGCCAAGCTGGCTGTGCCAGGCGCCCCATTGCTGCGCTAGTGCCATTTCCACCCCATTGATTCGTGCCGAGGCGACGTTACGGGGTATCGAGTCCTGGCCAAAGATGATCGCGTCGCGCAGATCGGTGCGGTACAGCGAAGTCTCCAGCCGACTCTCTGTACTCAGCTGGCTGCGCCATTGCAGCTCGTAGCTTCTGGAGTGCTCTGGGTCCAGGTTCGGGTTGCTGAACTGTGGGTAATACAGGTCGTTGAACGTCGGAGCGCGGAAGCCTTCGCTGTATGACAGCAGCACATCGTTGTTCGCGTTCAGCGGTACGGTCAGGCTGCCGCTCCAGGTGGTCTGGCCACCAAACTGTTGGTTGCGGTCATGGCGCACGCCCAGCTCAGTGGAAAACGGCTCGCCCTGGTAGCGGTGCTGGGCGAACACGGCACGGTTCCAGCGGCTGTCCTCAGTGAAGTCGGTACTGCCGTGTACGCGGTCTTCGTACCAGTCGCCACCGATCAGTACGGTGTTCCGTTCGCCGATGGACAGGTCGTTCTGCCAGGTAGCCTGATCGCGGTAGGTGTTGAACACGAAGCGCTCAGCGCTGAGCTTGTCGCGTTTGTCGTCCCGGTTCTCGCTATGTGCCAGTTCAAGGCGTGAATGCCAGGTTTCGGTGAACTGAACGTCAAAGTAGCTGCCCAGGCTGCTGACGCTGAAGTCGGTGTAGGGTTGTTGACCGAAGCTTTCGAAGGTGACCGGGTCGAAGCCACCGAACGGGTTGTCGTACTCGCTGCGACCACGGCTGTCGAGCAGGTTCAGGCCGACCTCGAAACGCTCACCGAAGGTGTGGCTCAGGCTCAGGTTCACCGCCTTGTTGCGGTAGGCGTCGTGGTCACCATCGCTGGCGAAGGATGGCCCGGTCGAGTCGATACCGGCAGTTTCATCCAGGCTGGCGCCAAGGTTGAAGCGGGTCGAGTCGTTGCCGCCAGAAAGCCCCAGGCTGCGTTGGAATGTCTGGTTGCTGCCGGCGGCCATGCGCAGGCGTGGCTGCAGGCCGGGGCCATTGCTGCGGCGGGTGAAGATCTGAATAACCCCGCCAATGGCATCGCTGCCGTACACCGCCGAGCGCGAGCCACGCAGCACTTCAACCCGCTCGATCTGATCGACGTCCAGAAACTGCAGGCCGCTGTCGCCCGAAGTGGCATTGGCGATACGTACGCCATCGACCAGCACCAGGCTTTGCGCCGCCTTGGTGCCACGGATAAAGATGCCCGGCAGGCTGCCACGGCCACCGGTAGGTGCCACTTGCACGCCCGGTACGCGGGAGAGCAGGTCAGTGACGCTGGTGGGTTGCAGGCGGTCGATGTCGGAGCGGGTGAAAACCGTGTTGGCGGCACTGGTGGCGGTTCGCGATTCGACCTGACGGCTGGCGCTGATCAGCACGTCGGGGAGCTTGAGGGCGTCGTCGCGCTCAGCGGCCAGAAGGAATGTAGGGGCACAGAGAATCGTGGTACAGGCAAATTTTTTCATGGGCAGTTCCAAAGAGTTTTCACAGCACTGTGCTGTCCCCGTAGGAGCGGGTTCACCCGCGAAAGGGCCGGTCCTGCTGACCAATTTTCATCAGCCGTTCACCGTTGCCGCTGCTACCGTATTCGCGGGTAAACCCGCTCCTACAGTGGGCACACAACGGTGATCGGGCGCAGGCCGTCGTAGGAGCGGGTTCACCCGCGAAAGGGCCGGTCCTGCAGGCCAATTTCCACCAGCCGTTCACCGTTGCCGCCGCTACCGTGTTCGCGAGTAAACCCGCTCCTACAGTGGGCACACATCGGTAATCGGGCGCAGGCCGTCGTAGGAGCGGGTTCACCCGCGAAAGGGCCGGTCCTGCAGGCCAATTTCCACCAGCCGTTCACCGTTGCCGCCGCTACC
>NZ_JBICII010000102.1:0-1297 GCF_043101865.1 Pseudomonas sp. zjy_15 | reverse complement strand
CCTTGGGGCCTCGTGGGCTTTTCGCAACCTGTCTGGGCTGGATGTTTCTGGCCAGCTCCAGCAGGCGCTGAGCCAGGTTTTCCATCGGAACAACGGGCATGTACTCGGATGGCAGGGCAATCTGCATGCCTTCGTAACCCCCTCTGATCTGCACCGCCAAGTGATAGATCGAGGCTTCCCAATTCTCGGGCAAGGCATCGCGGTGAGCCTGTTCAACACTTCGCTTGAGCAAGGCCAGAACGTTGTATGCCAGCACGGCAGTGGTGAATCCAAGCAAGGCGGCTCGCGGACTGCCGAGGGTTTCAATTTCACTTTCCAGAATTGCTTCCAACCGCTGGAACATCCCTTCAATACTCCAGCGGCGCCGATAGAAGTCTGCGATCTGTTGCGCACTGATGCTCTCGGGCAGGTTGCTCCAGAACATCAAGCTGTTATCACCTGAGTCGTTTGGTGAATGAAGCGTTAACTCGACACGTCGCCAGCGGTGCCCGCCTTTTACTTCGATGGATTGCTCGCGCACAGTGCCTGTGGCGACGGGCATCGGTGCTTGCCACTCACCTTCCTGGATCAAGCGTGGATGCTTGGCCTGCTGGCGAATGACAAATGATGTCTTCACCTGTTCGCACGCCTCCATTACAGGCAGCGTGCAGTAGAGACGGTCAGCGATCCAAACCTGATTGGTCTTTGCTTCAGCCAGCAACGGCAAAACACAAACTCGTTCGCTTGCGTAGGCGTCCTCGCACGGCTGGAGGTCAATTACCTGATCCAGGTCGGGGTCGTAAACCACCACCGAAAACCCGGGGCGAGCCGCTCCGCGCTCTTGGCGCAGCGCGCCAAGACGCTTTTCGGTAGAGGCCAAGTGGCTGCCATCGACCACCCGAACTTGCCAATCAGGAAGCATGGCTGAGCAGCCCAACTCATGGATTGTCGGCGCCAAGCGCTGCGCGCAGCCTGTCACCAAAGCACGCAACAGGGCAGGTTCGGTTCGACTGATCTTGTCGTACAGAGCTGCCAGGCTGACGGGAAGGTCGTCCAGTTGTCTTGCCGCAGCATGCAGCGATGGCTTCAAGCCCAATGAAACAAGCGACATCAACTTGATAATGGTCGAGAACAGCAGCTCGCGAGAATACTGCCGTTGGCGGTGCTCCTCGAAAACCTGATCGACCCACTCCGGCGCAATGGCCTGCTCCAAGGCAAGTTTGGCCATTACGCTGGCGGGTGCTTTTTTCTCGAATCGCGCTAGTACATCAGCCCACATCGCTCGGGTCTTCCTGACTGGATTTCAGCGAATTCTACC
>NZ_JBICII010000101.1:0-23779 GCF_043101865.1 Pseudomonas sp. zjy_15 | reverse complement strand
GATTACCAGCGCCCCGCCGCATCCTGGTCACTCTGTTTCCCCTCCACCCACCTTGGCCCTTCCTGGGTATTCTCCTTCTTCCAGAACGGCGCCCGGGTCTTCAGGTAGTCCATGATGAAATTGCAGGCATCGAACGCCGCCTGCCGATGGGCGCTGGCTACCCCCACGAACACAATCGGTTCACCCGGCTCCAGCGCACCGATGCGGTGCAGCACCTCCACCTTCAACAGCGGCCAACGCTGCTCGGCCTCGACCACGATCTTGGCCAGGGCCTTTTCGGTCATACCCGGATAGTGCTCGAGGAACATCCCCGCCACTTCGCGGCCATCGTTGAAATCCCGCACATAGCCGACAAAACCGACCACCGCGCCCACGCCCACATTGGCCGCATGCATGGCATTGGTCTCGGCCCCGGGGTCGAACGCGCCTTCCTGTACTCGCACAGCCATGTTCAGCCTCCGGTCACCGGCGGGAAGAACGCCACTTCATCGCCCTCTTCCAGCGGTTCATCGAGCTTGCACAGCTCTTCGTTGCGCGCGCACATCAGGTTCTGCTCGGCCAGCACTTCGTACTGCCCGCCCTTGGCTACCAAGGCCTGGCGCACATCATCAAGCACCTTGAACGCCCCCTCCACCCGCTCGCCATCCACGCCCAACAGTTCGCGGTAACGGGCGAAGTACATCACCTTGACCTTCATCACGCCTCCACCTTGTAATGGCCACTCTTGCCACCGAGTTTTTCCAGCAGGCGCACCTGCTCGATGACCATACCTTTATCCACAGCCTTGCACATGTCATAGATCGTCAGCGCGGCCACACTGGCGGCGGTCAGCGCCTCCATCTCCACGCCGGTCTGCCCGGCCAGCTTGCAGCGGGCGACGATGCGCACGGCATCCTGCCCCTCAGCGCTGAGCTCGACCTTGACGCTGGTGAGCATCAGCGGGTGGCACAGCGGAATCAGGTCGCTGGTTTTTTTCGCCGCCTGTATCCCGGCAATGCGCGCCACGGCGAACACGTCACCCTTGGGGTGTTCACCGTCGACGATCATCTGCAAGGTCTGCGGCAACATGCGCACCCGCGCCTCGGCGGTAGCCTCGCGCTCGGTCACGGCCTTTTCAGTGACGTCGACCATGTTGGCCCGCCCCTGGGAATCAAGATGTGTCAGCACTGCTTTGCTCCTGTGAAGGGAGTTCGCAGTGTAAACCTGTGGGTCAGGTTTGAGCAGAGGTATGTGTCGCCAGGTTTGGCCTCTTCGCGGGCACGCCCGCTCCCACAGGCGCACCACGATCTCGATTCAAGTGGACATCCTGCGAGCGGGCGTGCCCGTGAAGAGGCCGGGCAGTAATCTGCCCGGCTACATGGTTTTACAAATGCGACTCGGCGTACTCGGCCAGCACCGAGCGAGGCACGCCCTGCAGGGTGATGTGCACGCCATTTGGGAAGTCCTTGAAGCGCTCGGTCAGGTAGGTCAGGCCCGAGCTGGTCGCGGACAGGTAGGGGGTGTCGATCTGCGCGAGGTTGCCCAGGCAGACCACCTTGGACCCGGAGCCGGCACGGGTGATGATGGTTTTCATCTGGTGCGGCGTCAGGTTCTGGCACTCGTCAATCAGGATCAGGCTCTGCTGGAAGCTACGGCCACGGATGTAGTTCAGCGACTTAAACTGCAGCGGCACGCGCTCGAGGATGTATTCGACGCTGCCATGGGTGCTTTCGTCATCCATGTGCAAAGCTTCGAGGTTGTCGGTGATGGCGCCCAGCCACGGCTCCATCTTCTCTGCTTCGGTACCCGGCAGGAAGCCAATCTCCTGGTCCAGCCCCTGCACGCTGCGGGTGGCGATGATGCGCCGGTAGCGCTTGCTGACCATGGTTTGCTCGATGGCCGCAGCCAGCGCCAGGATGGTTTTACCGGAGCCGGCGGCGCCGGTCAGGTTCACCAGGTGGATATCCGGGTCCAGCAGGGCGAACAGTGCCAGGCTTTGGTGAATGTCGCGTGGTTTCAGGCCCCAGGCTTCCTGGTGCAGCAACGGTTCCTGGTGCAGGTCGAGCAGTAGCAGTTCGTCGTCACGGATGCCCTTGATCCATCCGACGAAGCCCTGCTCATCGATGATGAACTCGTTGACGTGCACGGCTGGCAGGTTGTCGATCATCTGCACCCGATGCCAGGTGCGGCCGCGCTCCTGACGGGTATCGACCTTGCTCACGCGGTCCCAGAACGAGCCGGTGACCGAATGGTAGCCCTTGGACAGCAGGGACACGTCATCGACCAGTTGGTCGGTGCTGTAGTCCTCAGCCGCTATACCGCAAGCGCGCGCCTTCAGGCGCATGTTGATGTCTTTGGTGACCAGCACGACATCCAGGTCGGTGCGCCGGGCCCGGACTTCGAGCAACTGGTTGATGATGATGTTGTCGTTGAGGTTTTCCGGCAGCAGCTTGATCGGCTCGTTGCGCGGGGTCATCAGGATGGACAGGAAGCCCTTGGGCCCGCTCTTGTTGCGCTGGATCGGCACGCCCTGCTCGACATCGCTGGGCGAAGCGTCACCAAGGGTCTGATCTATCAGGCGGATGGCCTGGCGGCATTCGGCGGCGATGCTCTGTTTGCCGGTCTTGAGCTTGTCGAGTTCCTCCAGCACCGTCATCGGGATGGCGACATGGTGCTCCTCGAAGTTCAGTAACGCGTTAGGGTCGTGAATCAGGACGTTGGTATCGAGCACATACAGGATTGGCTTGCTGGAGGAAGGGTTGCGTCCTTGGTCATCCATACTCGGTCACCTTATGTCGAAGCCACACGGCGTGGTCTGTTACGCCGCAGAGTGACTGCCGCTGTCCCCGTATCCGCGTTGTTACGGGCGGGAAGCGAACCTGGCCAGGTGAGCCCGGATGACGCCACCTGTGCTGCAGGAATCGGCTGTCTGGTTTCTTCATACCGCAAAAACCATGACCGAAAAAAGCACTTTTACGTATTTTTGAAGTTTATTTTTCCGATTGACGAAGAGGCCTTGGCGCCAGCGTCAGAGGGGACTACGCTCAAAAGTCATACCCTCTATTCGCGGTATCCATATTCCCGGCAACCCTCCCAGCCGATACCGCTTTGCGCGGTATTGCGCAGCAGCCATTCCACGGCCGGCTGCGCCTTGGGAAGGCTGTCATGAAACTGGATCACGCCCTTGCGCCACAACAGCATCAGGGTCAATACGCGCTGCGCGGACGCCTCGGCGCTCAATGCACCGTCATCCTGAGCATCGATGTCCCACAACGATACCCGCAACTGCTGGCGGGCCATGAACGCCTCGCCGTCAGCCCGGCGCTGGCCATAAGGTGGGCTGAACAGCGGTACATACTGCTCGGGCAGATCAGCCTGCACCCGCGCCTGGCTGCGCCGCAGCGAATCCTGCCAGTCGGTCCACTGCGCATGGGAGCGGTATTCCCACCCCTGGATGCCCACGCACTGCCCGCCATAGAGCTGGCGCAAGGCGTGTACCGAGGCGCCATCACGACGTTGCTGCAAACGGTTGCCGAGCGTGAAGAACGTGCCTTCGAGCTTTTGCCGGCGCAGGTAATCGGTGAGTAGATCCGTACTGCCCCCCTCGGGGCCGGGTCCGCCGACAAAGGTCAGCAGGAACATGCGGTCGTTCAGTTCGTCACCCTTGCGCTCGCGCGAAGACAACCGCTCAATTTCACTGCTGGTCTGCGGCAGCAACGCCGCCTTGCGCAGTTGCTCGTCCAGGTAGCGTACATGGAACTGGTGGCTCGGCTCGATCCAGCCGGTATAGAACGCACCAACGTCAGCTGCGAACGTCACCGCTTGTGTGCGCAAGTCCGCCATGGACGTAATCGGGTAGCAAAATGATGCATCCTGCTCACAACTGCGCTGAGCCTGTTGATAACCCTCCCACAACCGCTGCCACATGCGCGCCCGAACCTGGCGCACCTTCTGCAGGTTGATCTGCCGCAGCCCCAGCCGGGCCGCCAGGGTCGCGTCATCCAGCAACTCGCTTTCGTGCAGTACTTGGGCGAACGAAAGGATTTCTGCCCGGGAGGCCACATCGAACAGCGCCGGGCTGTCCAGTTGTTCGGGCCACAGGCTGCGGTCCAGGCTGACCTGCGATGATGGGGCGGCTTGCACGGCCAGGCTCAGCAGGCAGGCCAGCAAAGCAGAAGCAATGCGCACAGTGGAAGGCTCCGCAACGGCAAAACGCGAACTATAGCGCCTGCACCGACCATGGTCTGTGACTATCGTCGCCATAGTTTGGACTTGCACCGCCCACCCCGTAGAATCCTCGGCCAACGATGCCAGGAGCCGACCCGATGCTGACGGTGATTTCCCCCGCCAAGACCCTCGACTACGACACCCCGCCAGTGACCGAGCGTTTCACCCTGCCCCAGTACCTGGATGAATCCCAGGCCCTGATCCAGCAGTTGCGCGAACTGTCGCCGGCGCAGATCAGCGAACTGATGCACCTGTCCGACAAGCTCGCCGGCCTGAATGCTGCGCGCTTTGGCAGCTGGACCCCAGACTTCACCCCGGCCAATGCCAAGCAGGCGCTGCTGGCGTTCAAGGGTGACGTGTACACCGGCCTCGATGCCGAGAGCCTGAGTGAAGACGACTTCAGCTACGCTCAGGGCCACCTGCGCATGCTCTCGGGCCTTTACGGCCTGCTGCGCCCGCTCGACCTGATGCAGCCCTACCGCCTGGAGATGGGCACCAAGCTGGCCAACGCCCGCGGCAAGGACCTGTACGCCTTCTGGGGCACGCGCATCAGCGAATGGCTGAACCAGGCCCTGACCGATCAAGGCGATGACGTGCTGTTGAACCTGGCCAGTAACGAGTATTTCAGTGCAGTGAAACGCAGTGCCCTGAAGGCCCGGGTGATCAACGTCGACTTCAAGGACCAGAAAAACGGCCAGTACAAGATCATCAGCTTCTACGCCAAGAAGGCCCGCGGCATGATGAGCCGCTTCGTCATCCAGCAGCGCATCAGCGCCCCGGAACAGCTCAAGCAGTTCGATGCTCAGGGTTACTACTACAGTGCCGAGCAGTCCAAGCCGGACCATTTGGTGTTCCTGCGCGATCACCCCGCGGAGTGAGCCTGTCACGTCCTCTTCGCGGCTAAAGCCGCGAAGAGGCCAGCCGCCGTGATCCCCCCTGCCCTGCAACAGGGCACGCAGCAAACCGCCATCGCGCCATCAATCCGACGCCAAAAATCCAGCACCCTTGCCTTTATCGCCAAACGCCATAAGACCGTTCATACCTTTTTTGACGAAATCTGAAAAAAATTTTCAGATGCTGGCATAAAAATATCTAGCAACAGTTACGCCCTTGATACACGGGGGTGAAGCACCTGCGTGCTATCAATTTGAAACTGTCCGCAACTGAATAAATATTTAGAAATCTTTCATTCGAGCGAAACTGGCTCAGGAACTTCTGCCAAAGCCAATCGCTCATAGTGCCGTAACGATTTTCCTGCCTACGGGCTGTGAGAGATGACTTACAGATGACAGCGGCGGGTATCCACTGCCCGCTATGAGAAATTCGACAGGTATTACGGAAACCCCCGAAGACCTTGTCCATGCAGGAGAGACGCGCCCCTTACAAATCGTCCTAGTGGTTGATTTCAAAGGATTTATTCACTTGAAAAAACAAGCACAGCAACGCGCCAAGTAGCGCATTGCAATAAAGACGGCTGCATTTCAGGGCACGTTTTTTAATATATGGCTATTGAGTGCCAACTTTGAGTGCATAACTTTTTGCGCTCCGGATTTATTTTGCCTGCGCTCGGCGAAGTGTGCATTCGCCATGGATCCGTGCGCCCGAAAACTGTTGTTAATCAACCCAGCCCGGCTCTCTGCGGAGGTGTCGGCGTGATAAACACATGAGGTGATAGCGATGCGTATCAGCATCTTTGGTTTGGGTTATGTGGGTGCAGTCTGTGCAGGCTGCCTGACGGCGCGTGGCCATGAAGTGATCGGTGTGGACGTGTCCAGCACCAAGATCGACCTGATCAACCAGGGCAAGTCGCCCATCGTCGAACCTGGCCTGGAAGCACTCCTGCAACAGGGCATCGCCAATGGCCGCCTGCGCGGTACTACCGACTTCGCCGAAGCCATCCGCGCCAGCGACGTGTCGATGATCTGCGTGGGTACCCCCAGCAAGAAAAACGGCGACCTGGGCCTGGAGTACATCGAGTCGGTGTGCCGCGAAATCGGCTACGTGCTGCGTGACACCACCCGCCGTCACACCATCGTGGTGCGCAGCACCGTGCTGCCTGGCACCGTCAAGAACGTGGTCATCCCGATCCTGGAAGATTGCTCGGGCAAGAAGGCCGGCGTCGACTTCGGTGTGGCGGTCAACCCGGAATTCCTGCGTGAAAGCACCGCGATCAAGGACTACGACCAGCCACCGATGACGGTCATCGGCGAACTGGACAGCACCAGCGGTGACATCCTCCAGGCCCTGTACGAAGAACTCGACGCCCCGGTCATCCGCAAGCCGATCGAGGTGGCCGAGATGATCAAGTACACCTGCAACGTATGGCACGCCACCAAGGTCACCTTCGCCAACGAAATCGGCAACATTGCCAAGGCCGTGGGTGTCGATGGCCGTGAAGTGATGGACGTGGTCTGCCAGGACAAGGTCCTCAACCTGTCCCAGTACTACATGCGCCCAGGCTTCGCCTTCGGCGGCTCGTGCCTGCCCAAGGACGTACGCGCCCTCACCTACCGCGCCGCCAGCCTCGATGTCCGTGCACCGCTGCTCGACTCGCTGATGCGCAGCAACGAATCGCAGGTGCAGAACGCTTTCGAGCTGATCGAAGCCCACGACAAGCGCAAGGTCGCCCTGCTGGGCCTGAGCTTCAAAGCCGGCACCGATGACCTGCGCGAAAGCCCGCTGGTGGAACTGGCCGAGCGCCTGATCGGCAAGGGCTACCAGTTGGACATCTACGACGAGAACGTCCAGTACGCCCGCGTCCACGGCGCCAACAAGGACTACATCGAGTCGAAGATCCCGCACGTGTCGTCGCTGCTCAACGCCAACTTGCAGCAGGTGATCGACAACGCCGACATCATCGTCCTCGGCAACCGTGACGAGCAGTTCCGTGCGCTGGCCCTGCAAGCGCCAGCCGGCAAGCAGGTGATTGACCTGGTCGGCTTCATGAACAAACCGACCAGCACCACCCACCGTACCGAAGGCATCTGCTGGTAAGTGCCCGGCCGGGCAGCGACGAGGCACTCGACAAGAGCCGCCCCCTCGCTGCCCACCCTTTCCCGAATTCTCGACGGATGCTGAACATGCAAAGGCTCCAGACAGTGCTGTTGCAGTGCGCCGGGTGGCTGCTCTACATGAGCCTGCTCATGCTGATCGCCCTGGCCCTGCCAGCCGATATCTTCGACTCGCAATCGAAGCACTTCATCTTCCTGGTCGGCGCAGTCGGCATCTGGCGCTACTCCATGGGCGCCACCCATTTCATCCGCGGCATGATCTTCCTCTACGGCGTGTACCCGTACCTGCGCCGCAAGGTGCAGAAAATGGGTAATGCCACCGACCCGTCGCATGTCTACCTGATGGTCACCAGCTTCCGTATCGAAGCGCTGACTACCGCCCAGGTGTACAGCTCGGTGATTCGCGAGGCGATCAACTGCGGCTTCCCCACCACCGTGGTCTGCTCACTGGTGGAAATGTCCGATGAACTGCTGGTGAAGAGCCTGTGGGCCAAGTACAACCCGCCGGCCCACGTGAAGCTGGACATCGTGCGTATCGCCGGTACCGGCAAGCGTGATGGCCTGGCCTACGGCTTCCGCGCCATCTCGCGCATGCTGCCGGACGAGAACGCCGTGGTGGCGGTGATCGACGGTGACACCGTGCTGGCCGACGGCGTGGTGCGCAAGACCGTACCCTGGTTCAAGCTGTTCCCCAATGTGGGCGGCCTGACCACCAATGAATTCTGCGAAGTGCGCGGCGGCTACATCATGAGCGAGTGGCACAAGCTGCGCTTCGCCCAGCGCCACATCAACATGTGCTCGATGGCCCTGTCCAAGCGCGTGCTTACCATGACCGGGCGCATGTCGATGTTCCGCGCCAGCGTGGTGACCAACCCCGAGTTCATCGCCGACGTCGAAAGCGACTCGCTGATGCACTGGCGCCTGGGCCGCTTCAAGTTCCTTACCGGGGACGACAAGTCCAGCTGGTTCAGCCTGATGCGCCTGGGCTACGACACCTTCTACGTGCCGGACGCCGCCATCAACACGGTCGAGCATCCGCCGGAAAAAAGCTTCCTCAAGGCCAGCCGCAAGCTGATGTACCGCTGGTACGGCAACAACCTGCGGCAGAACTCACGGGCACTGGGCCTTGGCCTGCGTCGCCTGGGGCTGTTCACCAGCATCGTGTTGTTCGACCAGCGCGTGTCGATGTGGACCAGCCTGCTGGGCCTGACCGTGGCGGTGATCGCCAGCCTCAAGTTCGGCATGGCCTTCCTGCTGGTGTACCTGCTGTGGATCGGCATCACGCGCCTGATCCTCACCATCATGCTGCTGTGCTCCGGCCACAACGTAGGCCCGGCCTACCCGCTGATTCTCTATTACAACCAGATCATCGGCGCGCTGATGAAGATCTACGTGTTCTTCCGCCTCGACAAGCAGTCGTGGACGCGTCAGCCCACTGCCCTCAAGCGTGACCTCGCCAGCTTTCAACAATGGTTCAACACCTGGTCCTCGCGGACCATGACCTTCTCGGCTGCCAGCATCTTCGTTGCTGTGCTGTTCATGGTCGTGTGAGCCCAACCCGGATCGGATCTAACAGGAACAAACCACCATGAATACCGCCGTGAACGTCAATGTCGTGCATGAGTCCGAAGCCCAGCGCCAACACGCCCGGGTACGCATTCCCGCCAAGCTGCGGTTCCTGGACGCCCAGCGCCAGGTCCACGAAGTCAAGGTCGAAGACCTATCTGCCGGCGGCCTGAGCTTCCACGCCAAGCAACCGCAGTCGGTGGGCGATGTGCTGCGCGGGCGCCTGCAGTTCGTGGTCGACAACCTGGGCCTGTCGATCGACATCGAGTTCCAGGTGCGCTCGTACAACCCGGACAATGGGCGTATCGGTGCGCAGTTCCAGAACCTTGAGCCACGTGACATCGCCACGTTGCGGCACATCATCACCAGCCACCTGTCGGGTGAGCTGATCAGCATCGGCGACGTACTCAGCACCCTGCAGCGCGACAACTTCACCAAGGCGCGCAAGCAGAAGGACGGTGGGTCGGGCCTGAGCGCGTTCGGCCGCCTCAAGGCAGTCACCGTCACACTGGGCGTGTTCGTGGTCGGCGTTGCCGCCTTCGGCTTCGTCGCCAAATCGTTGTACGGCATGTATTTCGTCAGCCACGCAGAAGCCGGTGTGGTCGCAGTGCCGACCACCAACATCACCATGCCGCGCGACGGCACCGTGAGCAGCCTGGTCGAAAGCGGCGGGCAGATCGCCAAGGGCGCGCCACTGGCCAGCTTCACCACCAGCATGCTGGACATGCTCAAGGGCAACCTTGAAGACGCGCAGCTGGAGCCGGCGAAGATCGAGGAGCTGTTCGGCAAGCAGCTGTCCGGCACCCTCACCAGCCCCTGCGACTGCGTGGTCGCGCGCCAGTTGGTAGACGACGGCCAGTACGCCGCCAAGGGCCAGCCGATCTTCCAGCTGATCCCACGCACCACCAACCCGATGGTCGAGGCGCGCTTCAGCTACCGCCAGTTCGACGAGGTCAAGCCGGGCACCCGGGTCAACTTCCAGGTGGCCGGCGAAGACGAAGTGCGCACCGGTCAGATCGTCAGCAGCACCAGCCTCAACAGCGAAGACCTGTCCTCCGCCATCCGCGTGCAGATCAAGCCGGACAGCAGCCTGCCCGCCGAACTGGCTGGCCGCCCGGCGTCGGTCAACAGCGACCGTGGCCCATCGTTGAACTGGCTGATCGACAAAGCCGTGGCCCGTGGCCTGTGAGGGACGGACAATGATCTCTGATACCAACACCTATCCTGTGGGAGCGGGCATGCCCGCGAAGAGGCCAGCAGGGACAGCACCGTCGGCTATGCCAATTCGCGGGTTTGCCCGCTCCCACAGGGTCCGTGTGAACCTGGGATTGTGTGCACTGGCCGCCGCCATCACGTTGGCCGGCTGTGCCGGCCTGCCTGACCAGCGCCTGGCCAACGAGGCCCTGAAGCGCGGTGACACGGCATTGGCCGAGCGCAACTACAAGGCGCTGGCTGACCTGGGCTACAGCGAAGCGCAAGTCGGCCTTGCGGACATCAAGGTGGCCACCCGCGACCCCTCGCAAATCAGGGAAGCCGAGGCCACCTATCGCGCTGCGGCCGCCACGTCGCCACGCGCCCAGGCGCGCCTTGGCCGCTTGCTGGTGGCCAAGCCTGACAGCACCCAGGCCGAACGTGAGGAAGCCGAAACCCTGCTCAAGCAGGCCGCGAAACAGGGCCAAAGCAATACCCTGATTCCGCTGGCAATGCTCTACCTCAGCTACCCGCAGAGTTTCCCCAAGGTCAACGCGCAGCAGCAGATCGACCAGTGGCGCGCCGCCGGCAACCCGGAAGCAGGCCTGGCCCAGGTGTTGCTGTACCGTACCCAGGGCACCTACGACCAGCATCTGGGCGAGGTGGAGAAAATCTGCAAGGCCGCGCTGAACACCACCGACATCTGCTACGTCGAACTGGCCACCGTGTACCAGATGCGTGGCCAGGCCGATCAGCAAGCCGCCCTGCTCGGCCAGCTGAAATCCGCCTATGCCCGTGGCGCAGTACCGGCCACCCGGGTCGACAGCGTTGCCCGGGTGTTGGCCGATCGCAGCCTCGGCCAGACCGACGAAAAAACCGCCAAGGATCTGCTTGAGCAAGTAGCCCCGGCCAACCCGGCGTCCTGGGTCAGCCTGGCACAGCTGGTATACGACTTCCCCGAACTGGGCGACACCGACCAGTTGATGGCCTACATCGACAAAGGCCGCGAAGCTGAACAGCCACGCGCCGAACTGCTGCTGGGCCGTCTGTACTACGAAGGCAAAACCCTGCCTGCCGACGCTCAAAAAGCCGAGCAGCACCTGCAAGCCGCTGCCCAAGCCGGTGAGATCAGCGCCCATTACTACCTGGGCCAGCTCTACCGTCGCGGCTACCTGGGCAATGTCGAACCGCAGAAGGCCGTCGACCACCTGCTGGCCTCCGCCCGTGGCGGGCAGAACAGCGCCGACTATGCCCTGGCCCAGCTGTTCAGCGAGGGCCACGGCATCCGTCCACAACCAGGCAACGCCTGGGTATTCGCCCAACTGTCGCAGGCCAACCCGACGCCACAATCGGCGGAACTGCTGCAGCAGCTCGACCAGCAACTGACACCTGATCAGCGCAACCAGGCCCAGCAGCTGCTGGACCAGGAAAAGCGTGCACGCGGCAGCATGGCGCAGGGCGCGAATAGCACCCTGGCCCTCGAAGCCCTGCAAGACGACGAAAAAGAAGTAGACGGTGAGGACTCGCTATGACGCTCAACCCCTTCGTGAAAGCCGGTATCGGTCTGAGCTTCGCCCTGTTGTGGTCCTGCCCGACCCTGGCGGAAATGACCGCCGAGAAAAACTTCGGCCTGGACGTGAAAATCACCGGGCAATCGGAAGACGATCGTGACCTGGGCACCCGCTCTGGCGGCGATGTCAACGGCCTGGGCCTGGATCTGCGCCCGTGGGTGTACGGCGAGCGCGGTAACTGGAGCGCCTACGCCATGGGCCAGGCGGTCGCTGCGACCGACACCATCGAAACCGACACCTTGCGCCAGAACGGCGACGGCACCAGCACTGAAACCGGCGACGACAGCCGTCAACCAGACAAAAGCTACCTGGCCATGCGCGAGTTCTGGATCGGCTACAGCGGTCTCACCGCCTACCCCGGCGAGCAACTGCGCTTCGGTCGCCAGCGCCTGCGCAGCGACGATGGCATGTGGCGCGATACCAACATCGAAGCGCTGAACTGGACCTTCGACACCACCCTGCTCAAGGCCGACCTGGGCGTGGCGCAGCGCTTCAGCGAATACCGCACCGACCTCACCGAACTGGCCCCGGAAGACAAGGACCGCACCCACCTCTACGGCAACGTCGCCACCCAGTGGACGCCTGGCCACTGGGTCGGCGTGCGGGCACACCATACGCACGACAACGGCAGCCTGAAGAACCCCGGCGAAACCGTCGACGCCCTGGACAAGACCCGCACCGGCGACCTCACCTGGCTGGGCCTTGAGGCCAACAGCGACGCCTACAACTGGCGCAACGACCATACCGTCAACTATTGGGGCAGCGTCACCTGGCTGACCGGAGACCGCGACACCCTCAGCAGCCAGGCCGTAGGCGACGAGCAGGTTGCCACCGGCAAGCGGAGCGGTGACGCCAATGCCTGGGCAACCGACCTCGGCATCCGCCTGCGCCTGGACCCACAATGGCAGGTCGGCGCGGCCTATGCCCGTGGCAGCGGGGGCGGTGGCGATGACGGTTCCAACAACTTCGAGCAGACCGGCCTGGAGAGCAACCGCTCCAACTTCACCGGCACCCGCTCGCGCGTGCACCGCTTCGGCGAAGCCTTCCGCGGCGAGCTGGGCAACCTGCAGGCCGCCACCCTGTTCGCCTCCTGGCAGTTGCGTGATGACTATGACGCCAGCCTGATCTACCACAAGTTCTGGCGGGTCGACGGCAACCAGAACATTGGCTCCAGTGGCATCAACGCGGTGGTCAACGACAACGGCGTGAATCGCCCGCTGGTCGATGGCGAAAAAGACCTTGGCCAGGAAATGGACGTGGTCGTGACCAAGTACTTCAAGCAAGGCCTGCTGCCGGCTTCGATGAGCCAGGCAATCGACGAGCCGTCAGCCCTGGTGCGCCTGCGTGCCGGTGTATTCAAGCCGGGCGACGCCTACGGCAAGGAAGCGGACTCGTACATGCACCGCGCCTTCGTCGACGTCATCTGGCGCTTCTGAGGCCGTAGGGGACTGACCGTGATGAACCTTCACCCGCACTTACGTCACAGCCTGTTGGCCAGTGCCTTGCTGCTGGCAAGCGGCCTGGCCACTGCCGCAGAGCCCCAGGTGATCGCCAAGGAGCTGCAGCAGGCCAAGACCTATACGGTGGCCAGCGCACCGATCGAGCCACTGCAACTGGACCCGCCAAAGCTGCCCGACCTCACCGGTTTCACGGCCGAGGCGGTGCAGAAGAAAATCGACCGCCGCCACAAGGGCAAGGTCAGCCTGCGCCGCATGTTCCAGGAGGACGCCCTCAAGGAATTCGTCGGCGGCGACAACAAGGCCGCCGAGTGGGTGCAGCGCCAGCACGGCATCCCGCAGGCGATCTTCGTCGATGACGGCCATGTCGACCTGGCCGAGTTGAGCAAGAAGGTGCCCAAACAGTACCTCAGCGAAGTCGAGCCCGGGGTTTACCTGGCGCGTCTGCCGATCGTGGTCGGGCAAAAGGGCATCCTCGAGATCGACGGCAAGGTCAAACAGCTGCGCCTGTCCCAGGAGGGCGGCGCATTTCTGGTCAATGACGGCAAGCTGTTCGTAACCGACACCCAGGTGACCGGCTGGCGGGAAAAGGACAACGGCCCGGCGACCTTCCGCTCGCCCAAGGAATTCCGCCCGTTCCTGCTGTCGTGGGGCGGTACCGAGACCTACATCGTCAATACGAAAATGGCCAGCTTTGGCTACGCCAAGTCCAAGTCGTATGGCGTGAGCATCTCCCAGTACACGCCGAACATGGCCAAGCGCATGGGCCGCCCGGAGCCCACCGGCTGGATCATCGGTTCGGAGTTCAGCGACATGTGGTACGGCTTCTACTGCTACGAAACCCAGGACTTCGTGATCAAGGACAGCACCTACCGCGACAACATCGTCTACGGCATCGACCCGCACGACCGTTCGCACCGCCTGATCATCGCCGGCAACACGGTGTACGGCACCAAGAAGAAGCACGGCATCATCGTTTCGCGTGAGGTCAACGACAGCTGGATCATCAACAACAAGAGCTATGACAACAAGCTCTCGGGCGTGGTGATCGACCGTAACAGCGTCAACAACCTGGTGGCCTACAACGAGATCTACCGCAACCACACCGACGGCATCACCCTGTACGAAAGCGGCGACAACCTGATCTGGGGCAACAAGCTGGTCAACAACCGCCGCCACGGCATCCGCGTGCGTAACAGCGTGAACATCCGCCTGTACGAAAACGTCGCCATGGCCAACGGCCTGGTCGGCGTATACGGCCACATCAAGGACCTGTCCGACACCGACCGCGACATCGCCCTCGACCCGTTCGACACCAAGGTGTCGCTGATCGTGGTGGGTGGCGAGCTGTCGGCCAACGGCTCCGGCCCGCTGTCGATCGACTCGCCGCTGTCGGTCGAGCTGTACAAGGTGTCCATGCTCGCCCCACGCAAGGCCAGCGGCATCAGCCTCAATGGTGTGCTGGGCGAGCGCCAGGACGAAATCCTCGACCTGCTGGTACGCCAGCAGAAGGCTGTGCTGATCGACCCGGTCGAACGCCAGACCGAAATGATCGATTAAGGAAGCCCAGACCATGACTCCACACCTGATGA
Source organism: Pseudomonas sp. zjy_15 (assembly GCF_043101865.1). Classification (NCBI taxonomy): domain Bacteria; kingdom Pseudomonadati; phylum Pseudomonadota; class Gammaproteobacteria; order Pseudomonadales; family Pseudomonadaceae; genus Pseudomonas; species Pseudomonas sp. zjy_15. The sequence continues at coordinate 9,185 of NZ_JBICII010000101.1, read as the reverse complement.
AACTGCTGGGCCTGTCCGCCGCCCTTCTGGCAATCAGCCAGGGCGTGCGCGCCGAAGACGTCAAGGCCCCGACCTTCAGCGCCGAGCCCTGCTGCCAGTTGTGCCCTGAAGCGCACGATGCCAGCCGCTACACCACCCGCTATCAGCAAAACTTCACCACGCTGGTGCAGGCCCAGGGCGACTGGCTGTTCCGCACCCGCGAAGACCTGCGCACCGAGTTCAACACCACCCCGGCCGGCTACAAACGCCTGCAACAAGTGCACGACGCGTTCAAGAAGCGTGGTGTGGAACTGGTGGTGGTGTACCAGCCGACCCGTGGCCTGGTGAACCGCAACATGCTCAACCCGGCCGAGAAAGCTGCCTTCGACTACCAGAAGGCCCTGGGTAACTACCAGGCCATGCTCAAGCGCTTCGCCAGCATGGGCTACAACGTGCCCGACCTGTCACCACTGACCAACGAGCAACTGGCCGCCGCCGACCGGGGCAAGGATTTCTACTTCCGTGGCGACCAGCACTGGACGCCATACGGTGCCGAGCGCGCAGCGAAGATCGTGGCCGACACCGTGCACAAGATGCCAGCCTTCGAAGGCATCCCGCGCAAGGAATTCGAGACGAAGAAGTCCGGGCGCATGGGCAAGACCGGCACCCTGCACAACGTTGCCGGCCAACTGTGCGGCACCAGCTACGCCGTCCAGTACATGGACCAGTTCGCCACCGAGCCGAAAGGCTCGAGCGGCGGTGACGACCTGTTCGGTGACAGTGGCAACGCGCAGATCACCCTGGTCGGTACCAGCCACAGTGGCAAGAACTACAACTTCTCGGGTTTCCTCGAGCAATACATTGGTGCCGACGTGCTCAACGTCGCCTTCCCAGGTGGTGGCCTGGAAGGCTCGATGATCGAGTACCTGGGCAGCGAGGAATTCCAGAAGAACCCGCCGAAGATCCTCATCTGGGAATTCTCCCCGCTGTACCGCCTGAACCAGGAAACCATCTGGCGGCAAATCCTTGGCCTGCTCGACAACGGCTGCGACGACCGCCCAGCCCTGATGAGCGCCAGCACCACCCTCAAGCCGGGCAAGAACGAGCTGATGGTCAACGGCAAGGGCGGCGTGATCAAAGACCTGATCAACCGCAACCTGCAGATGGACGTCAAGTTCGAAGACCCCTCGGTGAAGGTGTTGCAGGCCACCCTGTGGTACCTCAACGGCCGCCACGAGGACATCAAGCTGGAAAAACCGGAAACCGCCGACACCGACGGCCGCTTCGTCTTCCAGATGCGCGAAGACGAGGACTGGGCCAGCCAGCGCCTGCTGGCGTTCGAGGTACAGGGGCCGGAAAGCGGCACCCAGAAGGTCGAGGCCAAGCTCTGCAAACGCAACAACTTCGCCATGCCTGCGCAGACCGCGCAGGCCGGCCAGTGAGGCGACCCATGACCATTTTCAAGCGAATTTCCAGCCCCACCCTGCTCGCGCTGGCCTTGTTTGGCGGTGCCGCGCACGCCGCGCTGGTTCCGCCGCAGGGTTACTACGAGGGGATCGAAAAGCTCAAGAGCGGCGATGGTAACTTCCGCTGCGAAGCGGCACCCAAGCCATACACCGGCGCACTGCAGTTTCGCAGCAAGTACGAAGGTTCGGACAAGGCACGGGCAACGCTCAACGCTGCCTCGGAAAAAGCCTTCCGCAAGTCGACCGAAGACATCACCACGCTGGAGAAAGGCGTGAGCAAGATGGTCGGCCAGTACATGCGCGACGGCCGCCCGGCGCAACTCGACTGCACCCTGACGTGGCTAAGCACCTGGGCACGCGCCGGTGCATTGCTGTCCACCGACTACAACCATACCGGCAAGTCGATGCGCAAATGGGCGCTGGGCAGCATGAGCGGTTCGTGGCTGCGGCTGAAGTTCTCCAACTCGCAGCCGCTGGCCGCACACCAGGCCGAGGCCGACCTGATCGAAAAATGGCTTACCCGCCTGGCCGAGCAGACTGTGCATGACTGGAGCAACCTGCCGCTGGAGAAGATCAACAACCACAGCTACTGGGCGGCCTGGTCGGTCATGGCTACCGCCGTCGCCACCGACCGGCGCGACCTGTTCGACTGGGCCGTGAAGGAATACAAGGTGGGCGCCAACCAGGTGGATGACCAGGGCTTCCTGCCCAACGAAATCAAGCGCAAGCAGCGCGCGCTGGCCTATCACAACTACGCCTTGCCGCCGCTGGCGATGATTGCCAGCTTCGCCCAGGCCAATGGCGTCGACCTGCGCGCCGAGAACAACTTCGCCTTGCAGCGCCTGGGTGAAGGCGTGCTGGCCGGCGCCCGCGACCCCAGCCAGTTCAAGGCGCGCGCGGGGAAGAAACAGGACATGACCGACCTCAAGGTCGACAGCAAGTACTCCTGGCTCGAGCCCTGGTGTGCGCTGTACCACTGCGTTGGCGACACGCTTGAGCGCAAGCACGACATGCAGCCGTTCAACAGTTTCCGGCTGGGCGGCGATGTGACCCGGGTCTACGACCCGAGTGCAGAGAGCAAGAAATGAATTGACCCCCATTGCGGGGGCGGAACCTGTGGGAGCGGGCATGCCCGCGAAGAAGCCACCGCGGTGCATGGCAAGGGCTTCGCCCTTGTTCGCGGGCTTGCCCGCTCCCACAGGGATCTAAGTTGCCTTCCAGTCTTGCACTGGGGGGTTTGGGGGGCGCTTTGCCCTGGATGCTGTGAACAAATTAGGAGAACCGGGATGGTCTTCTCGTCCAACGTGTTCCTGTTCCTGTTCTTGCCGATCTTCCTCGGCCTGTACTACTTGAGCGGGCAACGTTATCGCAACCTGCTGCTGCTGATCGCCAGCTACATCTTCTATGCCTGGTGGCGGGTGGATTTCCTGGCACTGTTCGCCGGGGTCACCCTGTGGAACTACTGGATCGGCCTGAAAGTCGGTGCCGCCGGTGTGCGCACCAAGCCAGCGCAGCGCTGGTTGCTGCTCGGCGTGGGTGTCGACCTGGCGATCCTCGGCTACTTCAAGTACGCCAACTTCGGCGTCGACAGCCTGAACGCGATCATGACTTCGTTTGGCCTGGAGCCATTCATTCTGACCCACGTGCTGCTGCCGATCGGTATCTCGTTCTACATCTTCGAGTCGATCAGCTACATCATCGATGTATACCGCGGCGACACCCCGGCGACCCGCAACCTGATCGACTTCGCAGCGTTCGTGGCGATCTTCCCGCACCTGATCGCAGGCCCCGTGCTGCGCTTCAAGGACCTGGTCGACCAGTTCAACAACCGCACCCACACCCTGGACAAGTTCTCCGAAGGCTGCACCCGTTTCATGCAGGGCTTCATCAAGAAAGTGTTCATCGCCGACACCCTGGCCGTGGTCGCCGATCACTGCTTCGCCCTGCAAAACCCCACCACGGGTGACGCCTGGCTCGGCGCCCTGGCCTACACCGCACAGCTGTACTTCGACTTCAGCGGCTACAGCGACATGGCCATCGGCCTGGGCCTGATGATGGGCTTCCGCTTCATGGAAAACTTCAAGCAGCCCTATATCAGCCAGTCGATCACCGAGTTCTGGCGGCGCTGGCATATCAGCCTGTCGACCTGGCTGCGCGACTATCTGTACATCACCTTGGGCGGTAACCGTAAAGGCACCTTCAATACCTACCGCAACCTGTTCCTGACCATGCTGCTGGGCGGCCTGTGGCACGGTGCAAACTTCACCTACATCATCTGGGGCGCCTGGCACGGCATGTGGCTGGCCATCGAGCGCGCGCTGGGCCTCGACACCAACCCGCAGCGCTTCAACCCGGTGAAGTGGGCCTTCACCTTCCTGCTGGTGGTGGTCGGCTGGGTGATCTTCCGCGCCGAAAACCTGCATGTGGCCGCCCGTATGTACGGCGCCATGTTCAGCTTCGGCGACTGGCAGCTGTCGGAGCTCAACCGCGCCCAGCTCACCGGTCTGCAGGTGGCCACCCTGGTCATCGCCTACCTCACCCTGGCGTTCTTCGGCCTGCGCGACTTCTACCGCAATGCCAGGCCGACGCCCAAGGCGACCCCGGTGCAGGTCAACGCTGACGGCTCGATCGGCCTGGACTGGACCCGGGTGACGACCCGCGCACTGATCCTGCTGCTGTTCGTCGCCTCGATCCTCAAGCTTTCGGCGCAAAGCTACTCGCCGTTCCTTTACTTCCAGTTCTGAGGTTGATGACCATGACCCGGACATTACGCATCACCTATTCCCTGTCGTTCCTCGGCCTGCTGGTCGGCATGGGCGCCTGGTCCACCGGTGGCCTGCAGAGCTTCCAGCGCACCGAGCAGATGACCCTGCTCAACGGCAAGCTGGCCAAGGCCGCCGAGACCCACTACGACGCCGAGTTCCCGATCAAGCGCCTGGGCACCAACCTGTGGGCGGCAATGGACTTCAAGTTGTTCAACGAAGGCCGCCCGGGTGTGGTACTGGGCCGCGACCAGTGGTTGTTCAGCGACGAAGAGTTCAAGCCCACCGCCGGTGCCGAACAATTGATGCAGGAAAACCTGGCACTGATCCGTGGCGTACGCGACACCCTGCAGCAACACGGCAGCCAACTGGTGCTGGCGATCGTACCGGCCAAGGCGCGGGTCTACGCCGAGTACCTGGGCAAAGAGCGGCCTGCCAGCCTGCATGACGACCTGTACAACCAGTTCCATGCCCAGGCACGCCAGGCCAACGTGTTCGCACCGGACCTGATGGCACCGATGGAGCAAGCCAAGGCCCGTGGCCAGGTGTTCCTGCGTACCGATACCCACTGGACGCCTATGGGTGCCGAAGTGGCGGCGCAAACGCTGGCCGAAGCGGTCAGCCGCCAGAGCCTGCTCAACGGCGACCCACAAGCCTTCATCACCGAAGCCGGCAACACCGCCCCCTACAAGGGCGACCTGACCAACTTCCTGCCATTGGACCCGTTGTTCAGCAACCTGCTGCCGACCCCGGACAACCTGCAGCAACGCACCACTCGCCCGGTCGACGCCGAGGGTGACGCCGGCGACGCGTTGTTCGCCGACAAGCAGATCCCGGTTGCACTGGTAGGCACCAGCTACAGCGCCAACCCGCACTGGAACTTCCTCGGCGCGCTGCAGCAGGCCCTGCGCAGTGACGTCGCCAACTACGCCGAAGACGGCCATGGCCCGCTGCTGCCGATGCTCAAGTACCTGCAAAGCGATGCCTTCAAGAACGCCGCACCACAAGTGGTGGTGTGGGAATTCCCCGAACGTTATCTGCCAATGAAAAACGACCTCAGCAGCTTCGATCCGCAGTGGATCGCGCAGCTGAAAAACTCCCGTAAATCCGAACAAAACCTGGCCTTGTCGTCCACCCGGACAGACCACTGACTGATAGAGAGGAAACGCACATGACTACCAAGACTTCCATTGCCAAAGCCCTCACCCTCGCGGCCGGCCTTTCCCTTGCTTCGATGCAGGCCTTCGCCGGTGCCGACGCCGCGCTTTATGGCCCTAGCGCGCCGAAAGGCTCGACCTTCGTACGCCTGTACAACGCGACCAGCGCACCGGCCGCAGCATCGGTCGGCAACACCCAGATCAAACAGGTTGGCGCACAGGCCAGCAGCGACTTCAGCTTCCTGCCAGGCGGCGACTACACCGCCCAGGTCGGCGGCAAGAGCGTGCCGGTCAAGCTGGCCTCGGACAAGTACTACACCCTGGTCAACAGCAACAACGGCAACCCGAAACTGATCGAAGAACCACCGTTCAAGAACAAGCAGAAAGCCCTGGTGCGCGTGCAGAACCTGAGCGACCAGCAACTGACCCTGAAAACCGCCGACGGCAAGACCGAAGTGGTCAAGCCGGTGGCCGCCAACGGCCGTGGCGAACGCGAAATCAACCCGGTCAAGGTCAACCTGGCGCTGTACCAAGGAGACAAGAAAGTGGGTGACGTGAAGCCCGTCGCCCTGGAACGCGGCGAAGCCGCAGTGCTGTACGTAACGGGTTCCGGCAACGCCTTGTCGCCGGTGTGGGTAACTCGCCCCGTGGCTAGCAACTGATTCCCCTGCCTCTCAACGACTATTGGAGAAACATGATGATCCCGGTAATTCTTTCTGGTGGTAGCGGTTCCCGTCTGTGGCCTCTGTCGCGCAAGCAGTTCCCCAAACAGTTCCTGGCCCTGACCGGTGAACACACGTTGTTCCAGCAAACCATCGAGCGCCTGGTATTCGAGGGCATGGACACCCCGGTCGTGGTCTGTAACAAGGACCACAAGTTCATCGTCCAGGAGCAACTGGCCGCCCTGAAGCTGGAAACCCAGGGCATCCTCATGGAACCGTTCGGCCGCAACACCGCGCCGGCCGTGGCCATGGCTGCCATGAAGCTGGTCAACGAAGGCCGCGACGAGCTGATGCTGGTGCTGCCTGCCGATCATGTGATCGATGACCAGAAGGCCCTGCAACGTGCCCTGGCCTTGGCCACCGTGGCCGCCGAGCGTGGCGAGATGGTGCTGTTCGGCGTGCCGGCGACCAAGCCGGAAACCGGCTATGGCTACATCCGTTCCAGCCAGGACGCGCTGCTGCCCGAAGGCGTGGCGCGGGTTGCGCAGTTCGTCGAGAAGCCCGATGAAAAACGCGCCGCCGAGTTCGTCCAGGCCGGTGGCTATTTCTGGAACAGCGGCATGTTCCTGTTCCGCGCCAGCCGCTTCCTTGAGGAACTGAAAAAGCACGATGGCGACATCTACGACACTTGCGTACTGGCCCTGGAGCGCAGCGAGGAAGACGGCGATGTGCTGAGCATCGACGAAGCCACCTTCGCCTGCTGCCCGGACAACTCCATCGACTACGCGGTAATGGAAAAGACCCAGCGCGCCTGCGTGGTGCCGATGTCGGCCGGCTGGAGCGACGTCGGCTGCTGGTCGTCGCTGTGGGAAGTGCACGAGAAAGACGACAACGGCAACGTCACCAAGGGCGATGTGGTGGTTCAAGACAGCCGCAACTGCATGATCCACGGCAACGGCAAACTGGTGTCGGTGATCGGCCTGGAGAACATCGTGGTGGTCGAGACCAAGGATGCCATGATGATTGCCCACAAGGACAAGGTCCAGGGCGTCAAGCAGATGGTCAAGACCCTCGACGAACAGGGCCGCACGGAAACCCAGAACCACCTGGAAGTGTATCGCCCGTGGGGCTCGTACGACTCGGTGGACATGGGCGGCCGCTTCCAGGTCAAGCACATCACCGTCAAACCGGGCGCCAGCCTGTCGCTGCAGATGCACCATCACCGCGCCGAACACTGGATCGTGGTATCCGGTACCGCCGAGGTGACCTGCGACGAGAACGTGTTCCTGCTGACCGAAAACCAGTCGACCTATATCCCCATCGCTTCGGTGCACCGTTTGCGTAACCCGGGCAAGATCCCGCTGGAGATCATCGAAGTGCAGTCCGGCAGCTACCTGGGCGAAGATGACATCGAACGCTTCGAGGATGTGTACGGGCGCACCTCCACCCCCATCGAGCGCGGCGTTTCGGTGAAGACCATCGCGCAGTAAATGCTGACTCGCCCCTGGGCTGACCAGGGGCGAGCCTGCTCATTCAACGCTCGGGGCTATGATGTGGATGTCGAATGGGCCAGCCACCACCTTGAAAGGTCGCTGCAAATCATCCTCCCCCTCAAATGTGACTCATGGCCATGCTCCTTTAGAATAGGCAGGGTGAAATCCAGAAGGGATGTAGCGTTTCCTCTGCTCGCAGCAATGTCAGGTCTGGTTTCTGGCAGAGGTGCTCACCGGTTACCTGACCGCTGGGTTTTAGGTAGGCTGTAGCCATCACTCCGCGCGAATGAGGCGATTACGCGATGCTGATCGGTGCCCTGCTGATCCTCACCTGGCTGGTGTTGTTGTTGCGTTACCCAGCCAAGGCTCTTCCCATCTCCCTGGCGGCCGTGTGTGGCCTGGGCCTGGTGGCTTCGTTCGTCGTCTGGCAAGACAGCCGCGAAAGCAGCCGACTGGCACGCCTGGACCTGCGCCTGACCTACGCCCCCGAACACTGTCCCGCCGACCGTGCCCTGCAGGTCCGCGTGAAGAACGGCAACGACGTGCCGCTGACCGAACTGCGTTGGCGCGTGGCGGCGTATGCACCGGGCGATACCGTGAACCTGGCCGAGAATACCTACAATGCACCGCGATACCGAGGACCAGGTGAATTGCAGCCGGGGGCCGAGTGGCAAGACTGCCTGCCATTGCCACCGCTGCGTTCCGGGTATCGGCCGCAGACCCTGGAATTCCGGGCAGAGCGCCTGCAGGGTACATTTGCCAATTGATGTGTTTACTCCATGACAACAGGCCCCAACCATGCCCACCGTCCTGATCACCGGTTGTTCCAGCGGCATCGGCCGCGCCCTGGCCGACGCCTTCCGCGATGCGGGCCACCATGTCTGGGCCACCGCCCGCAAGCCTGAGGATGTCGCGCAGCTGAGTGCCGCCGGCTACACGGCCCGGCAGTTGGATGTAAACGATGGCGAGGCGCTGGCCCGTCTGGCAGAGGAACTTGAGACCCTCGATATCCTGATCAACAACGCCGGCTACGGCGCCATGGGCCCACTGCTCGATGGTGGCGTCGACGCCCTGCGCCAGCAATTCGAAACCAACGTTTTCGCCGTGGTCGGCGTTACCCGGGCGCTGTTCCCGCAGCTGCGCCGCTCACGCGGCCTGGTGGTGAATATCGGCAGTGTATCGGGTGTACTGGTCACGCCATTCGCCGGCGCGTACTGCGCCTCGAAGGCGGCTGTGCATGCGCTGAGCGATGCCTTGCGCCTGGAACTGGCACCGTTCGGTGTACGGGTAATGGAAGTACAGCCGGGCGCAATTGCCTCGCAGTTCGCCAGCAATGCCCAGCGCCAGGCCGAGCAGGTGCTGGCGGCAGACTCGGCGTGGTGGCCTTTGCGTGAGCATGTGCAGGCACGGGCGCGGGCATCGCAGGACAAGCCAACTTCAGCGGCGGTATTTGCCCAAGGCGTGCTGGCAGCCGTCGGCAAGTCGCCGGCGCCAGCGCGGGTGCGGCTGGGGAATGGCAGTACAGCCTTGCCGCTGATGGCACGGTTGCTGCCGCGGCGGTTGCTGGACTGGGCGCTGCGCAAGCGTTTTGGCCTGCTGCGTCCGCTCTGAGTGATCGCCTGCCTTTACCCGCGAAAGGGCCGGACCTGCAGGCCAATTTTCACCC